>LZRT01000066.1 GCA_002159075.1 Bacillus thermozeamaize | reverse complement strand
GCTGAAGAAATCGCAAAGATCGCTTAACCGGAAACTCGTGATGGCAGGACACTAACGACGGCTTGACATGGGGCCCCTGCGGGCATGACTTCTTGCGATTGGGCGATGGTGGTAAGGCACATCGCATAGCTAATCAGCCTATCATGCCCGCCACCCAATATAAAGCCTACAAAAGGCTATAACGGTTACCACATAATGGAACCCGTGGTTTTGTTGCATTTAATATTGCAATTTAAGAAAGTAATATTTTTTCGAACATGTTAAAAATATCGGTGATCAGTCACGCGTGATGATCGGAGACGGGAGGCAGGATGGACATACAAACGGCCAAAGCGCAAAGAGAACAACTGAAGGAGTGGATTGAACGCTTTTCGGATCAGCAACTGGAGAGCCTGTATTACTATGCGGAGATTTTGGATAAGGCTTTTTCCGGGAGACGGGGTCCGGAAGGAAAAGTCATCGCGGGTTACCTGAGGATGGAAACGGAGGCGTCGGGGGAGAGGACGACGGTTTCCCGGTTGCCTGTCCGCTGGGAAATGTACAATGGCCTGGGAATTTTGCATGGAGGCGTATTGGCCACTTTTGTTGACAACGCCATGGGCCGGACCCTCTTTATGCTTTACCCCGGAACCATTCGCCGGCAGGTGACGGTGGACCTGAACATCCACTACCTGAAGGGGGCCAAGGGAAGGGAGCTGACGGCCAGGACCGAGCTGATCCAGGCCGGCAAAAGCCTGGCTGTTCTTGAAACAACCGTCTACGATGAAAACGGGGAGCCTGTCTGCAAAGCCATGGGAACATTCCGCATTTTCACGGAATCATCCGCATAGCATCAGAACAGACAGGTTGTCTGAATACCGCAATGGGGAGGATCGAGATGGCTCTGGCAGATTTTTCGGTCCGCGATCAGGTGATTGTGGTCACTGGCAGTTCGCAGGGCATCGGCAAGGCGCTGGCGATTGGCCTGGCCAAGGAAGGGGCCAAGGTGGCGATCAACAGCCGCAAGATGGAAAAGCTGCAGCCGATTGTCGAGGAAATCAAGGCTCTGGGCGGAAAGGTGCTGGCCTACCAGGCAGACATGCGGCTGTATGACGAAGTGGCTGCCTTCATGGAGGCCGCCAAGTTTCACTTTGGCCGGATTGATGTGCTCATCAACAACGCCGGAGGGAGCTTTGGGCATACGCTGGAAGAACTGAGCGCCAACGGGTTCAACGCGGTAGTGCAAAACAACCTCAACCAGGTGTTTCACGCTTGCCGGGCGGTGCGTCCGATCATGGCGGAACAGGGGGGCGGGAAGATCATCAACATCAGTTCGGTGGCCGGACTGCGTGGGGCTCCCGGACTGGGCGCGTATGGGGCGGCGAAAGCCGGCGTGATCAATCTGACGCAGACGCTGGCGATTGAATGGGCCAAGTACGGCATCCGCGTGAACGCGATTGCCCCCGGCTTGATTCTGACCGAAGGCGCAGAGGAAGTGCTGGTGCCCAACGAGGAAAAGAAGCGTGAATATGAGTCCCGGATCCTTGTCGGACGGTTGGGTGTGCCGGAAGACATTCTCAATGCCGTGCTTTACCTGGCTTCCGACGCTTCTTCCTATGTCAACGGCCAGACGCTGGTGGTAGACGGCGGAAGAATAGGTTGAGAGAAGGTTCGATTACCACCTTTTAGATCCCGGAAAAGTTGTGTTATATTTTTTTAGAGATAAGCTTTTTTAGAGATAAGCTTGATTTCAAAATTTGCAACCGCTAACATCTGTCGCTCATCACAGGAAGGGGATACCCTGAGCCAATCTGTGGATTGGCCTTGGTATCGGGTTCTTTTTTTCCGACGAAATGAATGAGCATTCAACCAGTACATCACATCAGACAAAGAGGTGAACATCGATGGATTTGTCGTTTACGCCGGAGCAGGAACAGTTTCGTTTGCGCGTGCGCCAGTGGCTGAAGGAGAACCTGCCGAAGGGATGGGGCACGCCCCATTTCAAGCTGCCGGAAGATGAGAAGGAACGCGGCAAGTGGTTAAGGGAATGGGAACGCAAATTGTACGATGCAGGGTTTGCCGGGTTGTCCTGGCCGAAGGAATACGGCGGCCAGGGGATGACCTTTGTGGAAGAGATTATTTTTGACGAAGAGGCAGGGAAGGTGAACGCCCCGCACAGCATCAACGTTCTCGGAAAGCTGTTGCTGGGGCCGACACTGCTGATGTACGGCACGGAGGAACAAAAAAAGCGCTTCCTGCCACCCTTGCTGCGGGGCGAGGAGGTCTGGTGCCAGGGCTTCTCCGAGCCCAACGCCGGTTCCGACTTGGCCAGTCTGCAGACGCGGGCGGTGCTGGACGGCGATGAATGGGTGATCAACGGCCAGAAGGTGTGGACCAGCTACGCCCACCATGCCGACTGGTGCTTCGTCCTGGCCCGTACCGATACCGAAGCGCCGAAGCACAAGGGGATCACGTTCTTCCTCGTGCCGATGAACAGCCCCGGGGTGACGGTCCGGCCGCTCGTCCAGATGAACGGCAACCGGGACTTCAACGAGGTGTTCTTCGACAACGTCCGGATTCCGAAGGAGAATGTGGTTGGCGGCGTCAACAACGGCTGGAAAGTGGCGATGAGTACCCTCGGATTTGAGCGGGGGACGCTGGCGCTCGGGCGGCAGGTGCGCTTCCAGCGGGAGCTGGACGAAATCGTCAGGGTCAGCGCCACGAAGCGGACCCCGGACGGGAGCCTGGCCATTGACAACCCCTACTACCGCCAGCGGTTGGCGCAGATGCAGGCGGAGGTCCGGATCTTCCGCTACCTGGGCCTGAAAACCATCAGCCAGCTGTTGAATGAGGGCAAGCTGGGTCCCGACGCTTCGTTGCAGAAACTGTACTGGAGCACGATGCACGTGCGGATGGGGAACCTGGGGATGGAAATCCTCGGACCGGAGGCACCTTATTGGGGTGAGGACAGCGTCAGCCGCGGCATGATCCAGCAGATTCACCTCACCTCGCGTGGGGAGATCATTTACGCCGGTTCCAGCCAGATTCAGAAAAACATCATCGCCGAGATGGTTCTCGGCATGCCGAAGTGAGGTGGATGAACCATGTTTTTTGGCTTTACCGAAGAAGAAAAGATGATTCAGCGCAGTGTCCGCGATATGTTGCGGGAACACTGCACCACGGAACATGTCCGGAAATTCATGGAACAGCCCAGGGTTTCCAGGGAATTGCAGGGGTTAATCGCGCAACAGGGCTTGCTGGGCATTTTGGATCCCAACGGCACCCAGGAAGAGGGCGGCAAAGGCGTGCTGAATGCGGTGCTCATCGCCCAGGAGGCGGGGCGCGCCCTGTTGCCGTTCCCGTTGCTGGAGAACATGGTCGGCCTGTATGCGTTGAAAACCTGCAAGCAGCACGGCGAGTTGATCGATGCGGTTGAATCCGGCCAGAAACTCCTCAGCATCGCCTGGGGCGAGGTGGACGCGCGGGCCTACCGGGAGGGGGACCAGTTTGTATTGTCCGGAACGCTCAAGGAGATTCCGTTTGCGGAGGATGTGGATGCGATCATCGCCAGTGTGCCGGTAGCCGGCATGGGCAACACCCCTCAGGATGAGGAGACCGTGATCGTGATCGACGCCAAGGATCCGGGTGTCAGTGTCCGCAATCGCAAGTCGATGGACGAAACCTATCCGCTGTACGAAATCTCGCTGAACCGGTATACCTTTACGACAAAGGCCATCGTCAAAGGGCTGGGGATGGGTGTCGGGCACAAGCTGATGGAAAAGCTGAAACAGCTCGGCGCACTGCTCATTTCTTCGGAAATGGTCGGCGGGGCGGAGCGGGCGCTCTACGAAGCGGTGGAATACACCAAGCAGCGCAAGCAATTCGGGACGGAAATCGCCCGCTTCCAGGCGCTCAAGCACATGGCGGCTGACATGTTCCTGCTGGTGGAAAGCGCCAAGGCAGCCGTGGAGTATGCGGGATGGGCCGTGGACAGCGACAGTGAGGATGCCGATCTGAGCGTCTCCATCGCCAAGTCGTACGCTTCCGATGCGGCGACGCAGGTGACGGGCGACGCCATCCAGATGCATGGTGGCATCGGCTTTACCTGGGAGAATGACATGCACCTGTTCTTCAAGCGGGCCCGTCGCAGCGCTTCTGTCCTCGGAGACGCCTATGCCCATCGGGAGAAGATTGCCCGTTACACGCTGGATCCGATCAAGGCGGAGGTATTGGCCTGACATTCTATACGCGCCGGCCTGAACCGTTTCAGGCCGCCAGAAGGGGGAAGGGTTGAATGCGCCTGGCAGGAAAGGTGGCCGTTGTCACCGGTGGTGCAAGTGGCATCGGCCGGGCAACGGCACAGCGTTTTGCCCGTGAAGGGGCAAAGGTGGTGGTGGCCGACGTCCAGACCGAGGGTGGCGAGGCGACCGTACGCAGCATTCAAGAAGCGGGTGGGG
The DNA here is from genome assembly GCA_002159075.1 of Bacillus thermozeamaize. Lineage (NCBI taxonomy): Bacteria > Bacillati > Bacillota > Bacilli > Caryophanales > Bacillaceae > Bacillus > Bacillus thermozeamaize. The sequence continues at coordinate 89,470 of LZRT01000066.1, read as the reverse complement.
AAGCGATCTTTGTGCGAACCAACACGGCCAACTATGAAGAAGTGCAGGCCCTTGTGGATCAGGCGCTTTCCCGCTACGGACAGTTGGACGTCATGTTCAACAACGCGGGCATTTCCAGTGCGCGGGCCTCGGTTTTGGACATGCCGCTGGAGGAGTACCACCGTACGGTTTCGGTCAACCAGCATGGCGTCTTTTACGGGATCAAGGCAGCCGGCAATGCGATGAAGGAACGAGGCGGGGTGATTATCAATACCGCTTCGGTGTACGGCTTTTTGGCCGATCGGAAGCATTTCCCCTATCACGCCAGCAAGGCGGCAGTGGTCATGATGACCAAAGCGGCTGCCCTGGATCTGGCCCCTTACAACATCCGGGTGGTGGCGATCGCGCCGGGGCTGATTGAGACGGGCATCGTCACGGCCTGGAAGCAAATGCCCGACATTTGGGAGAAGGTTCAGCAGGCGCAGATGCGGCGCCGTGCCGGCACGCCGGAAGAAGTGGCCAACGTGGTCACCTTTTTGGCCAGTGACGAGGCCAGCTTTGTCAACGGAAGCGTGATCTTCGTCGATGACGGGGCGGCCTCGTTCAAAAAATGATGACGAAGGTCTTATCGAAGGATTTATCAGAGGGAAAAGAGGGATCCTGTTGCTGGGAAGAGACCTGGTCCTGCAAACCTTCAGGGAATACGGCGTCAAGTATCTGTTCGGCAATCCGGGGACCACGGAGCTGCCTTTGATTGACGGTCTCGTTCATTATCCGGAAATCGAGTACATCCTTGCCCTTCATGAGGATATCGCCGTAGGGATGGCCATGGGTTACGCCCAGGCAACAGGCAAGCCAGGTGTCGTCAACCTGCACGTCGCCCCCGGGACGGCGCATGGCCTGGGAAACCTTTACGAAGCCTGGCGCAGCAACGTGCCTCTGGTCGTGACGGCCGGCCAGCATGATTTGCGTTTGGCGGTGCAGGAACCGGGGCTGTGGGGGAACATGCTCAATATGGTCCGGGATGTGACCAAGTGGAGCTGGGAAGTGACGCGGGTGGAGGAATTGCAGGTGGTCTTGCAGCGGGCCTTCAAGGAGGCCTTAACCCATCCGCAAGGGCCGGTCTTTCTTTCCTTGCCCGTGGATGTGATGTGGCAGGAAACGGATCGCCTGCCTTTGCCGTTGACAGAGATCCGCCAGCTTCACTTTGCCGATCCGCAAAGCGTGGAGGAGGCGGCCCGGATGATCTGCCAGGCCAGGAATCCCGTTCTCGTCGTCGGCGACCGGGTCAGCCAAACCGGTGCGGTGGATGCCGTGATCCGGCTGGCTGAACTCATCGGGGCGCCGGTTTACCAGGAGCACATGAGCGCCGGCCTGAACTTTCCCTTTCATCACCCGCAGTTTGCCGGAAACTTTCCGCCCAATGGCCCGTACATCGCCAGGGTGTATGCCGAAGCCGACTTGGTTGTCTGGCTTGGCGTCACCAGCCAGGCGCCGCTCCTTTATTACGACAAGCCCCTGGTGCAGCCTGGTGTCCCAGTGATTGCCGTCGATTTGGACCCAAGGCAAATCGGCAAAAACATGCATGTGGATCTTCCGATCCTGGGGAATCCACGCGCCGTCCTTGAAAGCTGGACGGCATGGATCGGAGAACACGCTTCACCGGCCGAGCGGGAGCGCTTTGCGGCCGCTAAAACCCGGCTTCAGGAAAAGAGCGCCCGCTTTACGGCGCGAAAGGCGGAAGAACTGGCTGCGGCCAGTCGTCAGAACCCGCTGTCCCCTGCCGTTGTGATGGCCGAGCTGAACCGCTTTGTGGATGACCGCTTCATCCTGGTGGATGAGTCGGTGACCACCGGCGGCTTTGTCAACCGTTACCTGTCCCTCGCCCGCCCCGGAAGCCGCTACGCGCTCAAAGGCGGCGGGCTGGGGTACGGGATGGCCGCCGCGCTGGGCGTGCAATTGGGCCGGCCGGATGAACGGGTGGTGGCGGTTGTCGGGGACGGTTCCTCCCTTTATTACGTTCAGGCGCTTTGGGATGCGGCCCGGTACCGGTTGCCAGTCATCTTTCTGATTGCCAACAATACCAGCTACATGATTCTCAAGGGTGGCCTGATGTCCATTCAGGGGGAGTCAGCCAGGCGGGGCGTCTTTCCGGGGATGGACCTGGATCAGCCCCCGGTTGACATGGTAAAACTGGCTGCTTCCTTTGGCATCGAAGCGTTTCAGATTGAAAATGCCGAACAATTGGCTGCGGCCCTCAAGGAAGCCTTCAGCCATCGGAAGCCTTACCTGCTCAATGTGATGATTGAACGGACGCCACGTCCTGTATTGGCCTGAATTTGAGCGGGCATGTCGCGTCATCGAGGAAACAGCCGATGAACGACGATGGGACGACTGTCCAAACACTACCGGGAGAAAGGAACGTGCAGAAATGGCAGGAAAGAATGTCATGGAACTGTTCGACTTGTCGGGAAAAACGGCCATTGTCACCGGCGGCGGGCGCGGGCTAGGCGAGCAGATGGCCCATGCGCTGGTGGAGGCTGGGCTTTCCAATATTGTCCTTTGTTCACGCCGGGTGGAAAACTGTGAGGAAGTAGCCGAAGAGTTGCGGAAAAAAGGAGCCAATGCGGAAGCGATGGCCTGCAACGTGGCCGACGCGGCGGATGTGCAAAAAGTGGTCCAACATACGCTGGACAAATTTGGCCAGATTCACATTTTGATAAACAACAGCGGCACCTCTTGGGGAGCCGATGTGCTGGAGATGCCGGAGGACAAATGGGATCTGGTGTTTGACGTCAATGTCAAGGGGATTTTCCTCATGTCGCAGGCGGTTGGCCGTTCCATGATCGAAAACAAGTACGGCAAGATCATCAACATTGCCTCCGTGGCCGGCCTGAAAGGCGAACCGCCGGAAATCCTCAACGCCATCGGCTACAGCGCCAGCAAGGGGGCGGTGATCACATTCACCCGCGACCTGGCTGTCAAATGGGCGCGGCACAACATCACCGTGAACGCCATCGCGCCTGGGTTCTTCCCGACCAAGATGACAAAGGGCGTACTGGAGATGGTGGGGGACAAGGTCAAGCAACATTCGCCCATGGGCCGGATCGGCGATGAAAATGACTTGAAAGGCGTAACGGTGCTTTTGGCCTCTGACGCCTCCAAGTTTATCACGGGCGTTGTGATCCCTGTGGACGGCGGGGCCAGGGCTTGACAGACGGATAGCGGAATCGCAGGATAGGATAGCGTGGAAGAATGTAAAAAATATCTAACATTCAGGAGGAATCGTCATGCGGGAAGCTGTCATTGTATCTGCCGTACGAACGCCCATTGCCCGGGCAGGAGGGGCGCTCAAGGATCTGTTGCCGCACATTTATGGCGCGGAGGTGGTCAAGGAGGCGATCCGCAGGGCCAATGTGGATCCGCAGGAAATCGATGATGTGATCATGGGCAACGTGTTGTCGGGAGGAGGAAACGCCGCCCGCCTCACGGCCTTGCAAGCCGGTTTGCCCCTCGATATCCCCGGGATCACCATTGATCGCCAATGCGGTTCAGGGATGAATGCGGTCGCCCTGGCGGCGCAAGCGGTCCAGGCCGGCAGCGGTGACATTTTTGTCGCGGGCGGGACCGAAAGCATGACCCGGGCCCCCTATTTGATGGAGCCCCCTTCCAAAGCCTTCGACCGGATGCCGCCCAAGTTTGTCAACCGGCTCTTGTCGCCCGAACATATCGGCAATCCGCCGATGGGGATCACGGCCGAGAACCTGGCGGAAAAATACAATATCTCCCGCGAGGAGCAGGATGAGTATGCGCTGCGGAGCCAGCAGCGGATGGCCCACGCGATGCGGGAAGGCTATTTCAAAGAGCAGATCGTGCCCATCCAGGTGCCGCAGCGCAAGGGCGACCCCATCCTTTTCGACACCGATGAACACCCCCGTCCGGATACCACGCTGGAAGCTCTGGCCAAGCTGCCTCCAGCCTTTAAGAAAGGGGGCACGGTGACGGCGGGGAACTCCTCCGGGGTCAACGATGGCGCTTCCGCGCTGATCGTGATGGAACGGAAACTGGCGGAACAGCGGGGATTGGAAATCATGGCCAGCGTCCGCAGCTATGCGGTCGCCGGGGTGGATCCCAACATCATGGGTATCGGCCCGGTGCCTGCCGTGAAGAAGTTGCTGAAGAAAGAGGGGCTCACGCTGGATGACATCGATCTGATTGAGCTCAACGAAGCCTTCGCGGTGCAGGTGCTGGCCTGCGATCGGGAGCTGCACCTGGATTGGGAGAAGGTCAATGTCAACGGCGGCGCCATCGCGCATGGCCATCCGATTGCCGCCACGGGCGCCATGCTGGTCACCAAGCTGGTCTATGAAATGAAACGCCGCGACGTCAAGCGGGGAATCGTCACGGCCTGTATCGGCGGAGGGCAGGGAATTGCCGTGCTGCTTGAGCGGTAAGCTGCGAACGGCTTATGTTGACATCAAGCACCTGACAGCATCCATGTTGTCAGGTGCTTTGCTTTTGGTGTAGGTTACTGATGGGGTATCGGTTACAATAACCGTGGCGAGAAAGCCCGCAGGCTACTGCTGTGGGAGGATGCCGATGGGCACCCTATGGATCAGAACCACGCCAATCAGGATGTATCAGGATGTAGTGCATCCGATTCTGATGGTCATGGAAACGGGTGATGGAAAAATTGACAAGACAAGAACCGCATGTGGCAAAGAATGAGGTTTATGAGATAGAGATCACCGGGTTCAGCAACGATGGCTACGGCGTCGGAAGAGTGAACGGATTTACCTTGTTCGTTCCGGGGGTGTTGCCGGGAGAGAAGATTTTGGCGAAGGTGGTCAAGGTAAAGAAACAGTACGGTTATGGCCGCCTGCTTGAGCTGCGTTCACCCAGTCCCGATCGGGCAGAACCGGTTTGTCCGGTATATAAACGATGCGGCGGGTGCCAGTTGCAGCATCTTTCGTATGCAAAACAACTGGAATGGAAGCGGCAGTGGGTGGTGGACAGCCTGCAGCGCATCGGAGGGTTGTCTGATGTGTTGGTTCACCCGACGATTGGCATGTCGGCTCCATGGCGATACCGGAACAAGTCACAGGTTCCCGTTGGACAAAGGAATGGCCAGGTTGTGTCCGGATTTTACGCCCCCCGCAGCCATGAGATCATTCCGATTGAGCAATGCGGCATCCAGCATGAGGTGTCAGACCGGGTGCTGCGTCTGGTGCGCGAATGGGCCGGCGAATGGCAGATTCCGGTATACGATGAAGGGCGTCACCAGGGACTGTTGCGCCATGTGGTGGTCAAAACTGGTTTTGCCACGGGAGAGGTGATGGTGGTGCTCGTCACCAATGGCGAGCGCCTGCCGCACGGGGAGAAGCTGCTTAACCGGCTTCGGGAAGAGGTGCCCGGTTTGCAAAGCCTGGTCCAGAACATCCAGACGCGCAGGACCAATGTCATTTTGGGCGAACGGAGCAAACTGCTCTGGGGCAGGGAGGTCATTTATGACCGGATCGGCAACGTGCGGTTTGCCATTTCCGCCCGTTCTTTTTACCAGGTAAACCCGCTGCAGACAGAGGTGTTGTATGGGAAAGCGCTGGAATATGCGGCGTTGACCGGGGAAGAGGTGGTGATCGACGCATATTGCGGGATTGGCACCATCTCGCTGTTTCTTGCCCAAAAGGCGCGGCATGTGTACGGGGTGGAGGTGGTCCCGGAGGCCGTGGCTGACGCCCGCCGCAACGCGGCGCTGAATCAGATGCAGAACGTGACCTTTGTCGCAGGGGAGGCAGAAACGGTGATTCCCGAGTGGGCCAGCCAGGGTTTGCGCGCCGATGTGATGGTGGTGGACCCGCCGCGGAAGGGGTGCGGCGAGCCGTTGCTTATGGCCATTTTGGAGATGCGTCCCCGCCGGGTGGTGTATGTCTCCTGCAACCCGGCCACACTGGCCAGGGATTTGAAATATTTGTCCGAACATGGATATGTGGTTGCGGAAGTACAGCCGGTGGACATGTTTCCGCAGACGGTGCATGTGGAGAGTGTCACACTGTTGGTCAGAAAAGATTGAATGAACTTTTTGATCGTGCAGCCACTGCTTTTAATCTCAAAAAATTAGATACCCATCCCCATTGCCAACCAGAGCATGCCAGTGAGAAATCCTGATCTCCCGACCGGCAAAAGCAAGCGGATACAAATGATTCACGTGATGATTGGGACAAGTTTGCCTTGCAGCGTCTCGAGTCGGGGCATTCGGTGTCCAGGCCACTGGAAAAACATGAACCGAATCCGCATGATGAGCCAAACGCCGCTGCATGATCCGCGCCGCCGTCTGTGCGCAAAAAAGCCTTATCGGGAATTTGCTCTGAACAACCGTTCCGATATTTCCTTCGTCGTTAGCGGCGGACTCAACAGAAAACCCTGCGGCCCTTCACAGTCCAGCCTTTGCAAAATCTTTCTTTGTTGAGGGGTTTCGATCCCTTCTGCGATCACCGAGATCCGTAAATCGTGGGCCATTTGCAGAATCGCTTTGACGATGGAGAACGTTGCCCGGTTCTTTTCGATGCTTTGGGTGAAACTGCGGTCAATTTTGAGCGTGTCCACAGGAAAATCTTTTAGATAGCGCAGCGACGAGTATCCGGTGCCAAAGTCGTCAATCGCGATTCGGATACCTAAGCATTTCAATGAACGCATCGTTTCGATTGCTTCTTCAGGGTGATTCATAAACACGCTTTCCGTGATTTCTAATTCCAGCGATTCCGGTTTCATTTGGGTGATTTGCAGTATTTCTCTCACGTGATCAACAAAATCGCTTTGTTGGAATTGTGATGTGGAAATATTTACCGCAAGACGAATCGGTCGTTTCAGTTCCCATTGCCATTTCGAAAATTGCCGACAGGCCGTTTGTAAAACCCAGCGTTCAATCGGCTTGATTAATCCGGTTTCTTCGGCGATTGGAATAAACGTGCTGGGAGGAATCGGATCATTTCCTGCCGGCTTCCAGCGAATCAATGCTTCTATCCCGATGATCTCGCCCGTTTGGGCATGAAATTGCGGTTGATAGTGCAATTCGAAATCAGGATTTTGAATGGACTTCCGCAAAAGCGTTTCAAGCCGCATGCGATTGGTGTTGGATACCTGCATTTCGTCATCGTAGAAAACGACGCCGCCGCCGTTTTCCTTTGCCCGGTACATGGCGAGATCAGCATTTTGAATCAACGTTTCTTGATCTGTTCCATCCTTTGGATACACGCTTATCCCAATGCTGGCCCCAATCAAATATGGCCGACCGTATAAGTAGAATGGTTGTTCAATTTCTTCCAAAATGCGGTGCGCAACAACTTTCACTGCTTGAGGATCCGAAAATCCGGAGACAAGGATAACGAATTCATCACCACCGAATCGCGCAACGCAATCATACTCTTTGACTCCCTTCAGCAAGCGTTCGGCAACCTTCTGTAATAAACGGTCACCTGCCTCGTGCCCCAAGCTGTCATTGATTTGTTTAAACCGATCTAAATCCATGAAGATGACAGCCAAATGTTTTCCCGTTCGCTCGGCCTCGTTGATGACTGACTCAAGTTCGGCAAGAAATGCGGAACGGTTGGATATTCCCGTTAAAGGATCGTGATAAGCCTGAAAACGAATTTGTTCCTCCAACCGCTTTTTTTCAGTGATGTCTTTAATAAAACCTACAAAATGCGTGACGAATCCGGTTTCATCTTTGATGGCCGTGATGTTTAATTCTGCCAGAAACAACTCGCCATTCTTTTTTCGATCCCAAATTTCCCCGTGCCACATGCCGCATTGGTTCAATGACTGCCGTATTTCTTTGTAAAATTCCCGGTTATGAAGGCCGGACGACAGGATGACGGGTGTGGTTCCCAGTACTTCTTCCTGCTTGTATCCCGTTATATGCGTAAACGCTTGGTTGACCGAAATGATTGAACTGTTGCGGTCTGTCACGATCACCCCTTCTGACATGTTTTCCAGTATCCTGGTTGATACCCTTTCTTGTGTTTCATAACGTTTTTTTTCTGTCAGATCGCGTAAAGTGATGATGGCCCCGATTGGAACGGAAATCGATTGGGCAAGGATGGTCATTTGCATTTCGACGGGAATTTGGTTTCCGCTTCTGTTTTTTAAATGAAAAGTGAGGGGAAACTCCCACTTGTCTTGGCATTGTAAGGCTTGCCTCAATTTGTAGGTACAGTCTTCCCCGGATAATGGATGATAGATTTGGCAAATCTCGTCGATGGGTTTTCCAATCAACCGTTCCGGTGGCCATCCAATCAACTTTTCGGCCATCGGGTTGACGATCTGAATCTTGCCGAGCGGATCTGTTGCGAATATGGCTATCTCCGTATGGGCAAGTATGGTCTCCAATTGTTTTTCATGCTCCATTCTTTTTTGTTCCGAACGTTTCAGCCGTTCATAAGGGGCCTGGATGCCGTGCGTCAGGATGGTTGGCAGAAGAAAACCATGTGCGACGGCTTTATATACAAGACCTAGCAGAAGCAGAAAATCGTGAGAGGCTTGATGATAGTACATGAAAAACACTTCTCCGATTCCTGCCACCAAGATGAAGAGCAAAAAGGACGGGGACCGCAAAATAGCGGGAAGTTTTTCCCGACGCAACACCAGCCATGCGGCCCACAGATGCAATATTATGACACCCATCTCCATTCCTTGCTTAAGCCAGGTGGAGCCATATGTTTCACGAAAAGCAGCGGAAAAGAGATTTTCCCCCAAAAACACAATCCCCATGATCAAGAATAAGGACGAAAAACAAATCAAGATGAGCATGCTTTTGAACCAAGGACGATAAAACCGTTTCCAAGGCCAAAAGAGCACGACCAAAATCGACAGGCTTTCAACCAAGCGAGCCCCTAACCAAAAGTAGACGGCTTTTTCGGGAGAAATCGATGTGGCCAGATCCGTCATGCCAAGAAAAGACAAGATATGAGCCAAATCCAGCAATCCGACCTCCAGAAACGGAACCGCGATCAGCAAAACGAAAGGAGAATGGTTATATTGATAAGAGTGGCAGCCAATGATGAAAATTAACACGCTCACCAGAATGGATAACAGCTCCAACAACACATAGAGAGACGGATATTGAGAGAGGTTTTTGGGCAGGTGGGGGTAAAAGACGAAGGAAAGCACCAATACGAGCAGACTGCATGCGGTGACGAATACCACTCTTTTATTTAGGATGTCGGCCATGATGCGTTTTTGCTTGACCATTGTGATTCCCTCGCTGATTTCCTCACTATTGCGAATCCCACATCATAATTATCAGATATTGGTAATTATATACTATATAACAATTTGTACACGAAAACAATATAATTGACATCATTCAATTGATTGAAAAATTTATCGCTCTTGCCTTATCTTCAGCCCTCCCTCGCTTTGGTGAGGGCTTTTTCTTGCGCTCATTTTCTTGCGCTCAACGGATAAATCAGATGCTGTCTGGAAAAAACTAAGGAAAAAAGGTGCGTGCCTGCCAGTGTTCGCCAGTCTGGCGGCGCGAAGCCTAGACACATACACGTTGTGATCATGGATGTGTCGGTGTAGCATTGACCGCCAGCATCGTGGGAGGAAGTCTCAAATTTGAAAGCTGTCCAATTTGAGGTCAACAAGGTGCATTACGTTTTCAGCAAGGCAATCGGACGTTTTTTTCCGTCCGTATATTTCGGGCCGATGTCATGTCTTTCCTACCGCGACGTCGTGGAACCGGCTTTGCCCAATCAAGAATGGGTGAAGGTGCGGGTCAAGTATTGCGGCATCTGCGGCAGTGATCTCAACCTCATCTTTCTCCACGACAGCCCGGCCACTTCACCCTACGCTTCCTTTCCCTTCACCATCGGCCATGAAATCGTTGGCGTCATCGAAGAGGCTGGGAGTGAGGTCAAAGACCTGTCGATCGGGGAGCGGGTGGTCGTAGATCCCATCTTGTCATGTGAAGCAAGAGGGTTTCGCGAGCCTTGTCAGGCCTGTCTGCGGGGCGATTTGAGCCTGTGCGAACGAATGACCGCGGGCATTGTCTCACCGGGTTTGCTGATTGGCGCCTGCCGGGATACAGGCGGAGGTTGGAGTTCCCGTTTGGTCGCTCACCGCAGTCAGATTCTCAAGCTGCCTGCGGAAGTCAGTGATTTGAACGCGGTGATGATCGATCCGTTCGCCACCGCCTTGCACGGCATCATGCGCGACCCGCCCAAAAAAGGGCAAACCGTCCTGATTGTTGGTGCAGGGGTGATCGGGATTTGCGTGTTGGCCGCTCTCCGCGCGCTTGATATCCAAGCGCGTGTCGCCGTCTTGGCGAAGCATCCGTTTCAGGCGGAATTGGCCGGCCGATACGGCGCCGATGAAGTGGTTCTGATGAATTCCGATGGGGATTACGAACGCCGGCTGGCCGACATTCTCGGCGCGAAGGTGTTAAAGCCGATTTTCGGCCGTGCGGTCATCCAAGGAGGCGCCGACGTGGTCTACGAGTGTGTCGGCAAAGATCAAAGCATCAACGATGCGCTGCGCTTCGCAAAGAGCGGAGGGAAAGTGCACTTGCTTGGCGTGGCGAGCATTCCCCAGAAAGTGGATTGGACACCGATTTGGTTGAATGAATTGGAAATAAAGGGCAGTTTTGCCTGCAGCACGGAAGAATATCGCGGCCAGCGCCGGCGGACCTACGACGTGGCCATCGACCTTCTCAGCGCGGGAAAAGCGGACTTGGCGCCATTGGTGACCCATCGCTTCCCCTTGGACCATTACCGTGAGGCGCTTGCCACCGCCGCCGGCAAGGGAAAGACCAAAGCGATCAAAGTTGTTTTTGAACCGTAAAAACGTCAGGGGGCATTCCGTATGAATTTTTCTTTTGTCGGAGAGGTAAACAGTCCAAAAGGGAAATGGCTGTGCAACGGCATCACAGAGGAGTTAATGGCCAACGGGTTTCAATATTGTAAAGAACCTGCGGAGAACACACGCGTGATTTTTAATGTCTTAGATGGGGGAAACATGAAGCCGTATCGCCGCAAAGCGCAAGCCACTTTTTGTGTCGCCGTGGCAGAGACAGATCAAATTCCCTACAACATTTTGAAGGCAGGCTACCCGATCCTGGTGCGAACGCTGTCCAATCTGTTGTTGTACATGGTGCATGCAAAGGAAAGGCTTGAACTTTATTTCATTACCCTGGAACGCGGATGCTACTCGATCGCTTATGAAAATGGTGATGATCAGGCGTTTTTTCAGTGCGTTGTAGAAAGGTTGATCCCTTTAGCCACTTCCCGTTTGGTGATCAACAACGAATTTCACCCCAATTTGCCTGAAGAATGGTGGGACGGCGACGAAATAACCCTCCAACTGCGGGAGGCAGGGAGAAAATTGGACGAGTTGAATCTGTTGCCAGCTCCATTTCCTTTGGAAGAGCTGCTTACGGAGCAGGATTTGCGGCACGTGAAGCGGCTGTACGGGATTGGCGGGTTAAGTTACGGCAATCTCAGCGCGCGCAAAGATGGCCAGCGGTTTTGGATGAGCGCCAGCGGGGTAAACAAGGCAGATATGCGGGTGATCGGACGGGACATCCTGCTCGTAGACGATTATTGTGAGGAACGAAACGCGATGATCCTCCATATCCCGCCGAACATCGAACCCCGGAGGGTGTCTGTCGACGCGATCGAGCATTGGATGATTTACAGACGCCATCCCGAGGTCAAGGCGATTGTTCATATCCACGCCTGGATGGACGGGATCTCTTCGACCGAGATCAATTACCCTTGCGGCACATGGGAATTGGCAAAATCGGTGTCAGAATTGGTCAGCCAATCGGACGATCCGGCCAGGGCGATCATTGGCTTGAAGAACCATGGTTTAACGATTACCGGACGCTCATTGGAAGACATCTTTGAGCGGATTGACGGCCGCATCATTCGACAAGTCCCGATGACATGAGCAAAAAAATAAGGGCAGGATGTTCCTCTGGCTTATTCTCCTCTCGCTTATACGATGTAAAGGCCCTTTTGTTTGATATCCAATTCCAATGGGGTCTCGCCGAGAATCTCCCCGTCACCGTGGACGGTCAGCGGAACCGACGAGGTGATCTTGAACCGCTGTCCTGTCACTATCGTCACAGCCCGGTGATAGATATGTGTCCCGAAAAAGACGCGAGGGAACAAGGTGAGCAATTTCCAACGGGAAATTCCGTGAACGACACATACATGCAGCAGGCCATCGTCACATTTCGCCTGTGGACAGATCATCATGCCGCCCCCATAGTACGGGGTATTGGCGACGGCGACGAGCCACACATCTTTGAAGGTATGTTCCCGTTCATCAATAACCAGGCGTACTTCCGCAGGTCGGAAACGGAACAACTCCTTGAAAAAACCCACGACATAACTGACCGATCCTAACCGGAAGAGATTCAGCCATTTCTTGTATCGTGACTGGTTTGTCGCTTTTGCCACTTGCGCGTCAAACCCGATCCCGGCGGCAATGAGAAAGATATCCTGGTTGATATAGGCGAGGTCGATTTGCTGTTTTTCTCCAGACAACACGCGCTCTAGCGCTCGTTTGCGTTGTTTCGGTATTTGCAATGCTCTGGCAAAGTCATTGCCCGATCCCGCCGGGATGGAGCCGAGCGGGATTTCCGATCCCGCCAAGCCGTTGGCTACCTCGTGCAAGGTACCGTCCCCGCCAATGGCGATCACGGCGCGGACGTTTTTTTGTTGTGCCAGTTCCCTGGCGATATGGGTCGCATGTTTGGGCCCCTCCGTAAACACCACATCATAATCCACTTGTTTTTCCAAAAGCAGCCGCTCTACGTGTTTCCACACCCGGTGTCCCCTGCCGTTGCCAGAAACGCCGTTGACAATAAAACAGATCATGCCATCCCTCGCTATCTGCGTTGTTGACATTATTTTTGACGTGCCGCTGGCCCCTTAATCCACCCCGCAGCGTTTGTCGGAATCTCGCAATATTGATTGATGCAAAAAGTATAACGCATGGAGGCGATCCATTTCCATGTCGATCCGTTTTGTATTTGAAGGATTGTTCAAACTATAAAATAATAACATAAATATTAAGAACAAAAGTTTAAAAATGTGTAATAAAAAATTTGGAAAGAATCGATCTATTACTTGACAAACTAATCTAACTTTTGGATGATAATGATGTAGTTGAGATAACCACATCAACAAGGGGGTTCACGATGGGGCTGTTGGATGTCGATCAGGTCTCTTTGCAATTCGGAGGCGTCAAGGTTTTAACCGATGTCAGTTTCTCTGTCGAAGAGAATGAGATTTTTTCCCTCATTGGCCCCAACGGAGCGGGGAAGACCAGTATGCTCAATTGCATCAGCGGCCTCTATAAACCGTCGGGAGGTTCCATTTACTTTGACGGTAAAGAGATCACGAAAATGAAGCCCTATCAGCGTACGGCGCTGGGCATTGCGCGCTCCTTTCAGAACATCGAGCTGTTTAAGCACATGACGGTCTTGGAAAACCTGATGCTGGGCCGCCATGTGCTGATGAAGACGGGCATTCTTTCCGGCGGCCTCTACTGGGGAAAAGCGCAGCGGGAAGAAGTGGCCCACAGGGAAGCGGTGGAGGATGTGATCGATTTTTTGGAAATTGAGCATATTCGCCACCAGCCTGTAGGCATGTTGCCGTACGGTTTGCAAAAGCGGGTTGAACTGGGAAGGGCTTTGGTTTCGGAACCGAAGTTGCTGCTCCTGGATGAGCCGATGGCAGGGATGAACAACGAAGAAAAAGAGGATATGGCGCGTTTCATCCTGGATATTAACGAGGAGCGAGGCATCACCGTCGTCCTCATCGAACATGATATGGGTGTTGTCATGGAGCTTTCCCACCGCATCGCGGTTCTGGATTTCGGCAGGCGCATCGGTTACGGCAAACCGGAAGAGGTGCAAAATGATCCGCGTGTGATCGAAGCGTATCTGGGCCAGGAAGCGGTATGAGAAACGGCCACGACGGGTGATGTGAGGACAAAGGGGGGAGAGCGGCATGTCAGACGTGACGTTGCCCAAGTTGCTCAAACACAAAGCGGAGACGATGGGCAAGGCGGTTGCGCTCAGGGAAAAGGAGTTTGGCATCTGGCGGGAGTTTACCTGGGAACGTTATTGGGAAAATGTGAAATCGTTTTCATATGGATTGCTCGAACTCGGGTTTAAAAGAGGCGACCGCTTGGCCATCATCGGCGACAACCGGCCGGAATGGCTGTTTGGCGCCTTGGCGGCCCAGAGTCTGGGCGGGATTTCGGTGGGGATTTATCAGGATTCGCTCCCGAAAGAGATTGGTTATTACCTGAATCACAGTGAAGTCAAGATCGTGATCGCCGAGGATCAGGAACAAGTGGATAAGTTGCTGGAAATCAAGGACGAGATACCGGACGTGGAAACCATCATTTATTACGACCCGAAAGGGTTACGCTCATATACGACTGAGCGCTTGCTCAGCTTTCAGGACGTGCAGGACTTGGGCGAAACGTATCGGCAGCGTGCCGGCGCACTGGTTTTTGAAGAAGAGGTGGAGAAAGGCAAAGGCGATGATATCGCGATCTTTTGTTACACGTCCGGAACCACCGGCAATCCGAAGGCGGCGATGCTTTCTCATGACAATTTGATCAACATGGGGAAAAGCTTGATGCAGATGGATCCGATGAAACCTGGCGACGAGTTTCTCTCCTTTTTGCCGTTGGCCTGGATCGGGGAACAAATGATGAGCCTCTCCTCTGCCTTGAATGTGGGATTTGTCGTCAATTTTCCCGAAGAGACCAACACGGTGCAGGAGAATTTGCGGGAAATCGGTCCGCATACCATGTTTTCTCCGCCGCGCATATGGGAAGATATGGTTTCCCGTGTACAGGTTCGCATCCAGGATGCGGGCTGGCTGAAACGCCGTTTGTATGACTTGGCGCTGAAAGCCGGTTACAAGCGTGCCGATGCGATCCTCAACAAAAAACCCCTGGGGTTCTGGTCGAAACTTTCGTATCGGTTCTGGGACTGGCTGGTGTTAAGCGCTGTCCGGGATCATCTGGGATTGCTGCGCCTGCGCCGGGCTTATACGGGCGGGGCGGCATTGGGGCCGGACGTGACCCGTTTCTTTCATGCCATCGGCGTGAATCTCAAACAGATTTACGGCCAGACTGAGGTGGCGGGCATTGCCGTTGTCCATCCAGACGGGGACGTCAAGTTTGATACGGTGGGGGTCCCGATTCCTGGGACAGAGGTGAAGATTTCGGAAAAAGGCGAGGTGCTGATCAAAAGCCCGAGCGTGTTCAAAGGGTATTACAAGAATGAACAATCCACCCGCGAGACGATTGTCGATGGCTGGCTGCATACCGGGGATGCCGGCGAGCTGGACGAGGACGGCCACCTGATCGTCATCGACCGCCTGAAAGACGTGATTCGGCTGGCGAATGGGGACATGTACAGCCCGCAGTTCATTGAAAACAAGTTAAAGTTCAGCCCGTACATCAAAGAAGCGATGGCGGTGGGGACAGACCGGCCGTTCGTCGCTGCCATCCTGAACATCGACATGGAAAATGTGGGGCAGTGGGCTGAGAACAACCAGATTGCCTATACCACCTACACCGATTTGACGCAAAAGCCCGAAGTGTTGGAACTCATCCGCAAAGAGGTGGCGCGGGTGAACCGGGAGTTGCCGAAAACGGCCCGCGTGGAACGGTTTGTCCTGCTGTACAAGGAACTGGATGCCGATGACGAGGAGTTGACGCGGACCCGCAAGATCCGGCGCCAATTTGTGGCCCAGAAGTATGCGGATGTGATCGAAGGGCTGTATTCCGAGCAGCGCATCATTGATGTGAAAGGCACCATCCGTTACCAGGACGGCAGGGAGGTCGTGATTGAGACCCAGCTGGCCATCATTGATACCAGTCAGAAAGAGGAGGAAGTGGCTTAATGGACGTTTTCCTGCAAATTATGGTCAGCGGATTTGTCGTCGGGGGCATTTACTCGCTGGTGGCACTGGGATTTGTCCTGATTTATAAATCATCGGACGCGATCAATTTTGCGCAAGGGGAGTTTTTGCTCATCGGGGCATACGTCAGCCTGACACTGATTGCCACGTATCATGTGCCGTTGATTCCAGCGCTGATCATCACGTTGCTCTTCAGTGCCGCGCTCGGGTTGGCGATTGAAAGACTGGTCTTGAGACCATTATTTATAAAAATCGGGGAGGGTTTGGGAGGGGCAATAAAACCTACTCCTGTAGGGGTGGGATACATGGCCCTCTCCCAGCAAACATTTGTTCCATCTTCCTCTCCCATGGTATCATAAGGACAGAAAAGGAAGGTGGAACAAATGCACAAAACCTACCGATTCCGGATCTATCCCGACCGGAAACAGCGGGAACTCATCCATAAGACGTTCGGATGTTGCAGATACGTCTTCAATCACTTCCTCGCCAAACGGAAGGAAGTGTATGAGGCGGAAAGAAAGACGCTTGGGCATAATGCCTGCTCCGCTTTGCTCACCCGTCTCAAGAGAGAACTGGATTGGCTCAAGGAACCGGATGCCACGGCGTTGCAGACGGAACTGCGGCATCTGGATGACGCATTCAAACGTTTCTTCCGGGAGAAAAAGGGCTACCCACGTTTTAAGAGCCGGAAGAACCCGGTGCAATCCTATACATCCAAAAACAACAAGGGAACCATCACCATCCAAGGAAACCGGATTCGTTTCCCCAAACTGGGCTGGGTCAGGTTTGCCAGGTCCCGCGAGGTCAAGGGACGGATCGTCTCGGCCACCATCCGGCGGAACCCGACGGGAAAATACTTTGTGTCGGTGCTGGTGGAGACGGAAATCCAGCCGCTGCCGCCGTCAAACAGCCGGATTGGCATTGACCTTGGGGTAAAAGACTTTGCAGTGCTTTCCACGGGTGAGGCCATTGCCAATCCGAAGCATCTGTACAAACATGGACAACAGTTGATCTGCTGGCAACGCATCCTCTCCCGCCGAACCAAAGGCGGCAGGCGATGGGAGAAGGCCCGCTTGAAAGTAGCCCGTCTGCATGAGAAAGTGGGCAACTGCCGCAATGACTTTTTGCACAAACTGTCCACCCGGCTGATTCGCGAGAACCAAGTGATCTGCCTGGAGGACTTGCAGGTTAAAAACATGCAGAAGAATCACCATTTAGCCAAAAGCATCGCCGATGTGTCCTGGTCAACGTTTCGTGCCATGTTGGCATACAAGGCCGATTGGTACGGACGAACCATCGTGCTTGTGGACAAGACATTTCCATCAAGCCAACTTTGTTCCACATGCGGATACCGGAACAAAGAAGTGAAAAACCTGGCTTTGCGGGAATGGACATGTCCCTCATGCGGTACACCTCACGACCGGGACATCAATGCGGCAAGAAACATTTTGCAAGAAGGCTTGCGTCTGTTGGCTTAGCCAACTGAACCGTGGGACACACGGGGATAGCTCGGTCAAGAAGCGGCCGTTGGGTCGCTGTTCCCGAGAATCCCACGGCTTAAAGCCGTGTGGAGTGTCAACAGGCGGTGATCACGCATGCGCATGGACAGGACCGATTGACCATCAACCTTGAATTGAAGGAAACGCGTGCCGGTTCTCAGGATCAGCTGGAAGAATGGGCCAGAACGATTCAGAATGTCATTCGCGTCAAGCCGGATTTGAAAATCGTGCCAAACGGCTCCATTTCCAGGGAAGAAAAACAACTGGTGGATGCCCGATCGTCATAAGTAGATGAAAAACATCGTCTGGATGAAAAACCGACAGACCCCTCTGCCATCTGCATCAGGCATGGTGGAGGGGTTTGGCGTATGTTACAATCTTTCTTAAAACGGGACGCCCATAAAAGCGATTCAATCAAATTCATCAATATGACATTTGTCATATTCCCGGCTTGACGTTTATGACTTCAATCGCTCGCTTGCATCTTCTAGAATCAAAGGGAAACATGCCGCCGACATTCGGATGCGGTCATCTCACGTCAAGCCGAGGAGGAGCAACTGTGATGAACCAGTCCCATTTTTCCAGGCTGAAAAAAGACCTGGCTCCCTATGAGAGTGCGGACACGAAAAAGAGCATCATCCAGATCATCAATACCATAGGACCTTTTTTGCTGCTCTGGTGTGCCGCTTATTTCAGCCTGGCGGTATCGTACTGGCTTACGCTGCCGATTCTGATTATCGCTTCCGGGTTCCTAGTCCGGACGTTTATTATTTTCCACGATTGCTGTCACCAATCGTTTTTTAAGAGCCGTCTGGCCAATGACATCTTAGGCACCGTAACAAGTGTCCTCACCCTCGTGCCGTACCGGCAGTGGAGGCATTCCCATGCCGTTCACCATGCGACGAGCAGCAACCTTGATAAGCGGGGCACCGGGGACATCTGGCTTCTTACCGTGAACGAATATCTCGCCGCCCCCTGGTGGCGCCGGCTCGCTTACCGGATTTACCGGCATCCGCTCGTGATGTTCGGAATCGGTCCCGTTGCCATTTTTCTCATCGCCTACCGCTTTAACCGCAAAGGAGCGAAGCTTAGGGAACGAATGAACACGTACCTGACCAACGTCTGCAGCGCCGCTTTGTATGCGCTGCTCTGCTGGGCAATCGGCTGGCAGGCGTTCGTCATGATCCAGGGCCCGATCATTTACGTAGCCGGGCTGCTCGGGATCTGGCTGTTTTATGTACAGCATCAGTTTGAGGATTCCTACTTTGAGACCCAGGATGAATGGAGTTATGTGCTAGCCGCTGTGGAAGGCAGCTCTTATTACAAGCTGCCGAAGCTTTTACAATGGATAACCGGCAATATCGGGTTTCATCACGTTCATCATTTGAGCCCGAGAGTCCCCAACTACAACTTGGAGAAGGCGCATCACGCAGTGCCGCTCCTTCAGCAAGCGACGGCCGTCACGATCGGCACGAGCCTCAAGTCGCTGCGTTATCGCCTCTGGGACGAGAACAGCAAAACGTTCGTCAGTTTCAAAGATATCAAACATCAACTCCGCAAGCCTGATGCGGCTCCTCATTCTGTGAACGATCGGGCACGCAAGAGAGCAAGCTTGCAAAGAAATTAAACCGCTGTGAGGCAAAGGAGCATGCGAAAATCAAGTGAATAGCGGTGAAGGGAAAAGGGAGGGGAACATGCGGAGATTAAATCAGATGTTTATCAAAAACACGGGTCTCAGTCCGTATGTGTGGGTGGTTTTTTACATCCTCCCTTTTTACTTCATCTTTCGTTCTTCTTCTCCTTATCAAGCGGCCATCGGCATCGCGATGATCATCGCTTTTTTTGTTTTTTACTTGTTGTCCTTTGTTTCCAAAGGGTGGCTGGTGTACTTGTGGACCAGCGTGCAAATCGTGATTTCGACCGCGATGGGCCTGTTGTTCGGATATATCTATTTCTCCCTCTTCTTGGCGTTTTTTATTGGCAATCTCAAGCATCGGGCCGCATTTTTTACATTATATACCATCCATCTCGTCAGCACCTTTGCGACGATTAATTACAACTTTGTCACGCAAAATCCCGTGTTTATCACGCAGCTGCCGTTTGTGTTCTTAAGCCTGATTGCCGTCATCCTCCTTCCGGTCAGCACCTATAACAAAAATAAACAAGATAAGCTGCTGGGACAGTTGGAAGACGCGAACAAGCGGATTGCGGAACTGGTCAAGCTGGAAGAACGGCAAAGAATTGCCCGCGACCTGCACGATACGCTCGGCCAGAAGCTCTCGTTAATCGGCCTGAAGAGCGATCTGGCGGGAAAATTAATCAGCAAAAATCCGAAACAGGCGCTGGTGGAAATAAACGATATCCGTCAGACGGCCAGAACGGCGTTGAAGGAAGTGCGGGAAATGGTCACTCAAATGCGCGGGACGAAGTTGGAGGATGAAATGTTTCGCGTCAAGCAGATTCTGCAGGCGGCTCAAATCGATTTCATCCTGGAAGGAGATCCCAAGCTGACGCATTTATCCCCGATCACCGAGAATGTGGTGAGCATGTGCCTGAAAGAAGCGATCACCAATGTTGTGAAACATAGCAACGCTTCCACCTGCTCTGTCGTGATCGAGCCGCAACCGACCGAATTGGTGGTCAAGGTGAAGGATGATGGCGTCGGGACGACCCATCCTTCAGACAGTTACTGGGGGAATGGGCTGCGGGGGATGAAAGAGCGGCTCGAATTTGTGAACGGCAGTCTGGAAATCGTCTCTAACCATGGAACGACGGTTGTGATGAAAGTGCCGAACGTCCCCTGACTATACGGAAAAGGAGGAGGGATATGATTCGAATTGTCATCGCCGAGGACCAGAAGATGCTTCTTGGCGCGCTTGCCGCGTTGCTCGAACTGGAAGAAGACATGTCGGTTGTCGGAAGAGCGAGCAATGGCGAGGAAGCCGTCAAATTGGTTCACCTTCATCAGCCGGATATCTGTATTATGGACATTGAAATGCCGGGGAAGAGCGGGCTGGACGCGGCCGAGGAATTAAAGGGATGCGGCTGCAAAGTGATCATACTCACCACGTTTGCCCGTCCAGGCTATTTCGAACGCGCCGTGAAGGCCGGCGTAAGCGGATATTTGTTGAAAGACAGTCCCAGTGAGGAGCTTGCCGGTTCGATTCGCAGCATCATGGCCGGAAGGCGCATCTACGCATCGGAGCTGATAGAAGGGGCTTATCATCAGGAGAATCCATTGACGGAGCGGGAAAATGAAGTGCTGATGCTGATGGCCGACGGCAAAAGCACGAAGGAAATCGCCAGCCATCTCTACATCACAACGGGAACTGTCCGGAATTACATTTCCGCCATCCTCGACAAACTGGATGTCGGCAACCGCATTGAAGCGATTAAGCGTTACAAAGAGAAGGGATGGTTTAAATCATAAATCATAAAGGCGATGAAAGCAGAAACCAGACGCGCAGAGGGGGAGCTGGCCGGTGCAAGCGCACCTGGATCAGCTCTTTTTCTTTTCTATGATCCTTTTCTCGCCATCACCATCATAAAAACGTTGGCTTGAGGGGACAGAGCAGGTATAATGAGATTGTCAGATGTAAAGACAACAGACTATTCAAATGTAAAGATTCATGCAAACGAGAAAGGAGGGGTTGGGTTGAAGACACGCGAACTGGTCCTCAGCGCCATTTTGATCGCTTTCTCATTGATTATCCCGTTGTATTTTGTGAAGGTATACATTCCTCCCTTTTCGGCCACGATTGCCTCGCATGTGCCGGTGATGCTGGCCGTTTTTGTCAGTCCGTGGTCGGCCGTTTTGGTCGGTCTTGGCTCGACCGTGGGGTTTTGGCTCACATTGGGTCCGGTGATTGCGGCCCGGGCTTCTTCGCATATTGTCTTCGGCGGACTGGGAGCCTGGTTGTTTCGCCGCGGTGGCAAGCCGTGGCAGGCGCTGTTGGCGATGCTGCCCGTCCATGCCTTGATCGAATCGCTGATTGTCCTGCCTTTCGGCTTTTCGCTGTATGAGGGGTTCATCGTGGTGGGGATTGGCACGGCGCTGCATCATCTGGTGGACATGGCGATTACCCTCGCCCTGTTGCGTCCGCTTGGCGGGATGTTCCCGACAGGATTGGCAAAGCGTTAAGCGAAAAAGTGGTCATGTCTGCCTCCGTTTGTCCATACAATGGGAGTAGGGGATGGATGGGGGTGTCCGCGATTGAAGAGAGTGTATTGGGTTTTGGGACTGTTGCTGGTTGTGACAGTGGTTGTGCTAACGGTGCAAAAAAACATGCCGAAACAGACGCTGACCGATTTGGATGCGATGACCGCGGCCGGGGCGGCGCTGGAAGAGGATGTTCCGGAGTCTTACTTGTTTGACGACTACATCATTGACCAGCGACAGGTGCGAATCAACGACCAGGTACAGGATGCGATTGAGGTCAAGATGATTTACAGTCATCCCGAAACACGGGAACGCCTGCAGTATGTGGTCTATCTGGATCCGGAAAGTGCGGAACTTCTGGGATACGGGGCAAAAAGCGTGCTGGCGCCGGCCGCACAATGAGAAAAGCCCTCGGTTTTTCGTTTGGCAAAAACCGAGGGCTTTTTGTGTGAGGTTACTGCAGCGTTTTCCATGGCTGCTGCATCTGTTGGGGTGTGCTCCCCTGGATCATGGCGTTTTCGTTTCCAGGCTGGTAGACGTTCAGCATCGTCTGCGTCGTGTTCTCCATCATCGTCGGCACCTGATAATACCCTTTCTGGTTCATGAAAGACCATGTTTCGTAAGCCATTTCGGCACAGTTCTGGGCCGCTTGCAAGAGCATGCTGCGAAGCTGGGGATCGGAGCACTCCAGTGCCGCATGCATCCGCATGGCGGCGCTGCACTTGGCGCTGGAAAGCATGCAGGAGGCCACATCCCGATCATCAAACTGGGTGACGGAGGCGTTGGGAGC
Organism: Bacillus thermozeamaize; assembly: GCA_002159075.1. Lineage (NCBI taxonomy): Bacteria > Bacillati > Bacillota > Bacilli > Caryophanales > Bacillaceae > Bacillus > Bacillus thermozeamaize. The sequence goes on along the minus strand of LZRT01000066.1, from coordinate 67,090 downwards.
TGCCGGGGAAGGTTGGCGCAGGCCGTATTTGGGAGCCGCCGTTTTCTGGGCACGGTAAGGCACCGCTTGGCTTCTGCCTTGCGTATGCAATGTGTTGACCATGTTGTTGTATTCGTTTGCGAGAAAATCCAGTTGCCGATTCAAGATTTGCTTGAGCCCGGCGTCTGTGACGTGGTTTTGGAAGAGTTGGAAGGTGTTGATGCAATTGATGGTATCGGAGAGGACTTCGTGCATTTCCATGGTCTCATGCGCGCCTAAGGTTGCCGTCTGTTGATTCATCTTATTTTCCTCCTTCTAAATGGAAGTGTCTTTGAATGAAAAGGTTTTTTGGCCAGCAATAGTTTTTCCACTGCATTGGCGAATATGTACAAAAACCGCATTGAATGATGCAAAAACGGCGACGGATGGATACAATGAAAGGAAGATGCCGAAAACTAAAGGAGGATTCCAATGTACTTGACCGAAAGCGCCAAGCGCGTGTTGAAGCAATTCTGGCACGAGGAGCGTGAAGCAGGGGAAGCCTTGCGGATTCAGGTTTCGCCCGGGTGATGCGGTCCGCAATTTCGCTGGGTGCTGGATGCACCTCAAGAGGATGATGTGCGAATCAGGGTTGATGAGATGGAGCTGCTCATCGATCCAGTGACGCGGACGTACACCGAACGGCTGGTGGTTGATTTTGCGGAAACCCCGCACGGAGGACAGTTTATCTTTTCCGAGCGGTCCGAGCGGGATGAACAGCCGTGATCTTGATGGTCCTGCCTGCCCGCGCTCCTGAGAATGGAGGAAACTGGGTCCATGCCAGGCGTTTGCAAAAAGGCCTCCGCCAATGGGGCTGGGAAGTGGTGATCAAAACCCTGGAAAACGTGGAGGAGCGCGAGCTGGCCACGGCCGATCTGCTGCACCTGTTTAATGCCTACCGCACGGGGACGCCGTTGATGCCTGTCGTGCGCAAAAAATATCGGGAGAAACGGGTCATCATTTCATTGACGGGCACGGATATCAACGAATATCTGCATCATCCGTCAACGCGGGCGGATACCGTCCAGGCGATGGATTGGGCCGATCGCCTGGTCTGTATCACCCCGGCCGCACAACGCCGGCTGGCGCACCAGTTTCCGATGTGGCGGGAAAAGGTGACGGTTATCCCGCCGGCGGTCGATCTTCCCGTCGGTTCAGGGCATCTGAAGCGGGCAGAGCTGGGCTGGTCCGATGAGGAACTGATCTTTTTTTTGCCGGCCGGCTTGCGTTCGGTCAAAAACCCGCTGCTGGCCGTCGAGCCGCTCGGCCGCCTTTTTGCGGAGACGAAAAACATCCGTTTCTGTATCGCCGGCCCGCCGATGAATGGCAAAATTTTGGAAACCCTTCATCTGCTTGCGAGGAAAAACGCCTGGTTGACGTATTTGGGAACGATTCCTCAGAGCCAGATCGGCAATTATTACCTTTTGTCCGACGTGGTGCTGAACACGTCCCGTTCAGAAGGGCTTTCCCACGCTTTGCTGGAGGGCATGTTTTTCGGCAAGCCGGTTTTGGCCTCCCGCGTCCCGGGAAATCAGGATTTGGTCAGACATGGCGTCGATGGATTTCTTTTTTCGGATGCGGAAGAGATGTATGCGTATGCAAAGCGTTTGTACGAAGATCCCCAGTTGCGCATGGAGATGGGGCAGGAGGGGAAAAGGCGGGTCAGCGCCGAATACGTGCCTTCCGTTGAATGGCGCCGGTACCATGAACTGTACAGCGCCCTGCTGTCGGTTTACATATGAGCTGGAGAAGGGATCGCGATGCAAGTCCTGACAATCGAAATCTGCGGAAATAATGAACTCAGCTGGGAAGAGGGATGGCTGGACAAAATCAGGATGCTGGGCCTCCAGAAAGGGCTCGAGGTGCAGATTGATGTGAATGAGTGCCATGATCTGTGCAGCGAATGCATGATGTATCCCTATTTGATCGTCGAGCGCCACGTGCTGATGGCCGATTCGATTCCCGAGCTCTATCAGCGGCTGGTCAGGTACTTGGATGAAAAACTGAGTCAAGCATCGAGGCGGGAAGGGGACGAGCATGCCTGAATCCGGATGGTTGGAGAAGAAGCTGGCCGTCTATTTGTGTATGCCTGTGAAGGCCGGGGCGCAGGGGATGGAAGCGCTGCGTATTGCGGAGGCTGCCGTCGCGGGGGGCGTGACGGCGATTCAGCTGCGTGATAAAGAAAGTCCGTTGCCGGAAGTGCTGGCGCTGGGCCGAAAAATCAGAGCGATCTGCAGAGAAAACGGTGTGCTTTTTTTCGTCAATGATCGCGTGGACCTGGCCATGCTTCTTGATGCAGATGGGGTTCACGTCGGCCAGACGGATATTCCGGTGGCGGAAGCGAGAAAACTGCTCGGCGAGAAAAAATGGATTGGCGCATCGGCCGGCTCGCTGGAAGAGGCGGAGCGCGCCATCGCGCAGGGAGCGGACTATCTGGGCGTCGGAGCCATTTATGCCACCAGAAGCAAGGCGGACGCGGGAGAGCCGGTCGGTACAGGCCTGATCCGGGACATTCGGTCCCGCTGGGCCATTCCGATGGTCGGCATTGGCGGGATCAAGGCGGAAAACGCGGCGCCGGTCATCGAGGCGGGCGCCGACGGCGTCGCGGTCATTTCGGCCATCTTTGACGCCGCAGATCCGGAGGCGGCGGCCCGCCAGCTGCGCCAGGCGGTCGAGAAGACGCGTGCCGCTTTACCAGGTTGGCAGCATACTGTGAATGGAGAACGGCATGAATGACATGATATAATACTCGACGAAATCGGTTGTTCTGAAGGACGCGGCTGACCGCTATGTCAAGCGATGGCCAACACTGCAATGACTGATGCGTATGAAGAGGCTGATCCGTTACAGAAACAGGTATGAAAGGGATGAAAGCAGCGTGAAATCTGTGAGTAAGGAACCTGTATGCCCGATTGAGCGGACGTTGAATGTCATCGGTGGAAAATGGGTCATCCTCATCATTCGAGAACTTATCCAGGGAAAAAAACGTTTTTCCGAGCTGGAAAACGAACTGGGGGCCAGCTCCAAAATGATCAGCCAGCGGCTGAAGGAATTGGAGAAAAACGGAATTGTCAGGCGGACGGTGATTCCGGATGTGCCGCCCAAGGTGGAGTACACGCTGACGGAAAAAGGAGAAAGCCTGAACAAGATTCTGGATGCGATGGCGGAGTGGGGGCTGAGGTACGAATGCCCCAAGGATTCGGCCTCCTAAGGGCATCCATCGCAAGGGGGTGATGTCGGGATGGAACAATTCCTGGTCAAACTGACCAGCCTTTCCTCCAAAGCCGGGTGAGGGTGCAAAATAGGTCCGGCGGACCTGGCAGAGGTGTTGCAGTATCTGCCGTCTTCGCTCGGGGATCCGCGATTGCTCGTCGGCATGGAAACGTCCGACGACGCGGGGGTCTACCAGCTGACGGAAGACCTGGCTCTGGTCCAGACGGTGGATTTTTTCACCCCTGTGGTGGATGATCCGTATATGTTTGGCCAGATTGCGGCAGCCAATGCCCTGAGCGACGTCTACGCCATGGGCGGCAGGCCGTTGACGGCACTGAACATTGTCGGCTTTCCGGTGCGGAAGTTGGAAAAGCGGATTTTGGCCGAGATACTGCGAGGAGCGGCGGACAAGGTGGCGGAAGCGGGTGCCGTGCTGGTCGGCGGGCATACGATCGACGATCAAGAACCGAAGTTCGGGATGGCGGTGACCGGCGTGATCGATCCGCGACAGATTCGCCGCAACCGCGGTGCGGAACCGGGAGATGTGCTGATTTTGACCAAGCCGATTGGCGTTGGGATTTACACGACGGCCATCAAACGGGATCTGCTCAGCCCGAAGGAAATTCAGGAAGTGACGTCGGTGATGGCCGCTTTGAACCGGACGGCGGCAGAGGCGATGCGGGAATTTGATGTACATGCCTGCACGGATGTCACCGGCTTTGGCTTGCTTGGACACGCTTATGAGATGATCAAAGACACTACGATCGGCCTGGAAATTGACTATGAGAAGGTTCCGGTGCTGGAGCGGGCCAGGCATCTCAGCCAGCAGGGGGTCGTTCCTGGCGGCACAAAGGCCAATCACCAGTGGCTTCAGAATGTTGTGCAATACCGGGCCGGACTCATCAAGGAAGATCAGTGGGTGCTGTGCGACGCAGTGACCTCGGGAGGCTTGTTGATCGCCGTTCCGTCCGCGCAGGCCGAAGGGCTTCTCCAACGCCTGCATGAACAGGGAGTCTCGGCCGCCGCACAGATCGGGCGTTTTGTCGCGGATCATCCGGGATGCATCCGGGTGTTGTAAGGCTTTTCGAACCTCCTCTTTTGACCGTCCGCTCCCCTCTCACCTTTTCAGTTGCGAGAGGGAGCGGGCTTTCTTTTTTTGGAAAAAGATCTCATGTTTTGGAAAAAGATCGTGACGGCTTTACGTGATGAAACAATTTGGATTTAATATAAATGTATAGATGAAACGGGAAATGGATATTGTATACATTTTTCCCTGTTTCTTTTCTTTGAAGCAGAACATAAGGAGTGGAGAAAAATGAAAACGTTTGACATTGCGGTGATTCCCGGGGATGGGATTGGTAAAGAGGTGGTCCCGGCGGCCCTGAAGGTTTTGGACGCCGCCGCAGAGAGCCATGGCGGGATTGCCTTTCGATACGCCACCTACAACTGGGATTGTGATTATTATGTCAAACACGGGAAAATGATGCCGGAGGACGGCCTGAGCATCCTGGCCGGGTATGAGGCCATCTTTCTGGGAGCGATCGGCAACCCCAAGCTGGTCCCCGATCACATTTCGCTGTGGGGATTGCTTCTGAAGATTCGCCGCGAGTTTGAGCAGGTGCTCAATGTCAGGCCGGCGAAGTTTCTCAAAGGCTTGCCTTCACCGCTGGCCAACCCCCAAGCGTTTGATCTGGTTGTGGTCCGTGAGAACTCGGAAGGGGAATATTCGGAGATCGGCGGCCGTATTTTCAGAGGAGAAGAGGAGATCGCGATCCAGAACAACATCTTCACCCGCAGAGGCGTGGAGAGGGCGATGCGCTATGCCTTTGATCTGGCGAAAAAGCGGCGCCGGAAAGTGGCTTCTGCCACCAAGTCCAACGGCATCTTCCATACCATGCCGTTCTGGGATGAGGTGTTCGAGCAGGTGAAGGCGGATTACCCCGATGTGGAAACGGCCTCCTATCATATTGACGCGCTATCCGCCTTTTTTGTCACACGGCCGCATGCGTTTGACGTGATTGTGGCCAGCAACCTGTTTGGGGACATCCTCTCGGACCTGGGCGGTGCCATCATGGGCAGCATCGGTGTGGCGCCGGCGGCCAATGTCAATACCAACGGCAAATATCCCTCGATGTTCGAACCGGTTCACGGTTCCGCTCCCGATATCGCCGGCAAGGGAATCGCCAATCCGATCGGGCAGATCTGGACGGCCAAGATGATGCTGGATCACTTCGGGTATCCTGAACTGGGGGACAAGGTGCTGGAAGCGATTGAACGGACGCTGGAGAGCGGCGTGAAAACGCCGGATCTGGGAGGACAAGCGACAACGGCCGAAGTCACGGAGGCGGTGATTGGCCACCTGAAAGCGATCACCTCCTGAAGCAATCGCCGGGAACGCAGGCGGAAAGGAGGCGGCTTGTGCGAGAGGTGCACTATGACCAAATTGTGGAAACCGTGGCCCGCCTCTGCCAGGAAGCCAATTACGACCTCGGCGCAGATACGGTGCACGCCTTGCGGCATTCGCTGGAACAGGAAACGTCCGAGGTGGGCAGGGATATTTTGCGGCAAATCCTGCTCAATGCGGAGATTGCGGCCGATGAGCGGGTGCCGATGTGCCAGGACACGGGATTTGCCGTTTTTATCGTCGAGTTGGGGCAGGATTGCAGAATCACGGGGGGCAGCCTGTACGATGCGATCAATGATGGCGTCCGGCGAGGGTACAAGGAGGGGTATTTGCGCTTCTCGATGGTGGAGGATCCCATCAGCCGCGTGAATACCGGCGACAACACGCCGGCGATCGTGCATGTGGAGCTGGTGGCGGGTGACCGGCTTACCATTCACATGGCGGCCAAAGGAGGAGGCAGCGAAAACATGAGCTTCCTGCGGATGCTGGCGCCTGCGGAGGGGATGGAAGGGGTTAAGCGCTTTGTCGTTGAAGCGGTCAAGGAGGCGGGGCCCAATCCTTGCCCCCCGATCGTGGTCGGCGTCGGGATCGGCGGCAATTTTGAGCGTGTGGCATACTTGGCGAAAAAGGCGCTCTTTCGTCCGCTCGGGCAGCGGCATCCGCGGCAGGACATCGCGGCGCTTGAAGAAGAGCTGATCCGGCAGATTAACGCGCTCGGGATTGGCCCGCAGGGGATGGGTGGAAGAACGACCGCGCTGGATGTGCATGTGGAAATATTCGCCACGCACATTGCCGCCTTGCCTGTTGCCGTCAATATCAATTGCCATGCCAACCGGCATAAAACCGCCGTACTCTAGCCGTGTTTTAACGGCGGAAGCCGCCAGATGACGAAGGCAGAGGAGGGGCTCCTGATGGGCGTGATTCATTTGCGCACCCCGCTGACAGAAGAGACCGTTTTAGACTTGCGTGCCGGGGATCGCGTGTTGTTGTCGGGCAAATTGTTGACGGCTCGGGATGCCGCCCATCGGCGGATGGTGGAGGCCCTGGAGCGGGGAGAAGCCTTGCCGGTGACGTTGCGTGACCAGGTGGTTTACTATGTCGGCCCGACTCCGGCCAAGCCAGGCCAGGTGATCGGGTCGGCCGGTCCGACGACCAGCGGGCGGATGGATCGCTACACACCCCGGCTGTTGGAACTGGGATTGCGGGGGATGATCGGCAAAGGCAGGCGCAGCGATGAGGTGAAAGCGGCTTTGCAAACCTACCGGGCCGTCTATTTTGCTGCTGTGGGGGGCGCGGCCGCCTTGCTGGCCAAGTGCATCCGTTCCGTCCGCCTGCTCGCTTATGAAGACCTGGGGACGGAGGCGATGCGGGAGATGGAAGTGGAGAACATGCCGCTGGTGGTGGTCAACGATGCGCATGGCAATGATTGGTATGAACAAAGCCAGCAGGCATTTCGCAACGGGTGATTTCCGGCAGAGAGCAATCGTTCGTGATGCGGGGCTTGATTTTGCCAGAATGGGTTTTGTTTTTACATAGCGCCGAGATTCGAAAGCATCGAGATGCAAAAAGGAGGTAGCCAGGTTGCTTCATCGTTCCTACTTGTTTGTTCCTGGCCGCGACCCGCACCGGATTCGCAAGGCGCTGGAGAGTCCTGCGGATGCGGTGATCATCGATCTGGAAGACGCGGTGGCCTATGAGGAAAAGGAGGCGGCGCGCCAGACGGTTTGCCAGGTGATGCGAGAAGGCGGGGCGGCCCGTTCCAATGTCTACCTGCGGGTCAATGATGTGAACAGCCCGTTCTGGCAGGCAGATTGTGTTTGTGCCCAGGAGGCAGGATTTCGGGGGATCATGTTGCCGAAGGTAGGCTCTGCGGAGGACATCCGCCGGGTGAGCAGGGAGCTGTCCGAACGGATGCAGATCATCCCCCTCATTGAAACGGCCAGGGGGGTATATTTTGCCCACGAGATTGCCAGCGCCGACCCCGCGGTGGTACGGCTCGCTTTTGGTGCCGTGGATTACAGCCTGGATTTGGGAATTTCGCTCACGTACGAACAGCAGGAGCTTATTTTTCCCCGTTCGCAACTGGCGGTGGCCTCCCGGGCTGCAGGCATTGATCCGCCGATTGACACTGTCTTTGTGGATCTGAACCATGAGGAGGGCCTGATCCGCGAGGCGAGAATGGCCAAGCGTCTGGGTTTTCGCGGAAAACTGGTGATTCACCCGAAGCAGATCCAGCCGGTTCACGCCGTGTTTTCACCGACCAAGGAAGAACTGGAGTGGGCGCAAGCGGTTGTCGAGGCGTTCCAGGAGGCGGAGAAAAAAGGGGTGGGAGCCATCTCCGTGCAGGGGAAGATGGTGGATTACCCGGTGTACAAGCAGGCTTTGGCCATTCTGCAGCTGCAGCATGACGCTTAAATCCGGGATGGCCATGGCAGCATGGTGATGAAACAAACGACCCGTCTGGGGATGATGGAGGGGAGGAGCCCGCGTGAAACCGACGGTTGTCATTACGGGGCCCATTCGGCAAGTGGCGCTGGAGAAGATCCGCCAGCATGCCGAGGTGAGAATCTGGGAGTCGACGGAACCTGTTCCAAAAGAACTGTTGCGAAGATGGCTGGCCGATGCGGAGGGGCTGTTTCTCTCCGGCAAGATTCGCCTGGATGAGGAATTGCTCTCTTTCGCGCCGCGTTTGAAAGTGGCGGTCCAGGCTGCGGTCGGCTATGACAATGTGGATGTAGAGGCCTGCACGCGCCGCGGCATTCCCTTTGGCAACACCCCTGGTGTGCTGGTGGATGCGACGGCCGATCTGGCGTTTGCCCTTGTGCTGAACAGCATGCGGCGTATCACCGAAGGCTGGGACATGGTTCGGCGCGGGGAGTGGAAAAACCTTTTTGACATTCCGTTTGGCAGCGATTTGGCTGGAAAATGGCTGGGGATTGTCGGGATGGGCCGGATTGGCGAAGCGGTGGCGAGGCGGGCGCAGGCATTCAAGATGCGGGTGCAATACACCAACCGCAAGCGGCGCGCCGATGAAGCGGAGATCGGGGCCGTTTATGTGCCCTTCGAGCAGTTATTGCAAACGTCGGATGTGATCGTGGTCTTGACGCCATTGACAGATGAGACGCGTGGCATGTTCGGGGAAGAGCAATTCCGGCTGATGAAGCCAACCGCCCGCTTCGTCAACGTGGCTCGCGGCGCCATCGTCCAGACGGAGGCGCTGTACCGCGCCCTCAAGGAAGGCTGGATTGCCTATGCCGCTTTGGATGTGACCGACCCGGAGCCGCTCCCGGGGGATCACCCGCTGCTGCAACTGCCCAATCTCCTGATCACCCCGCATGTGGGCAGTGCCACCGATGAAACCAGAGACCGGATGGCGCTGCTTGCGACCGATAACCTGCTGGCAGGGTTGGCTGGCAAGCCGCTGCCCGCCTGCGTGAATGAAAGTGTGAATTACAGGCACGAAAACTGACGCCAGGAAACGATGACAGTCAGACGGCGGTGCCGGTTTTGTCGCGCGAACGGTTGAAGGTGCCTTTGGCGCGACAGGATCGGCATCTTTGCTTTTCTTTCCTTTTCACATCCTTTATCATGAGGAGAAAGAGGTGAGGGCGTTGGGATCGAAAGTGACGGTGGAGCAGGTTGTCAAGCGTTTCAACCTGGAAGTGCTGACAGGCGAAAAAAGCTTGCGGCGGCCCATCACGGTCAGTGACATCCACCGGCCAGGTCTGGAGCTGGCCGGTTATTTTGAATACTACCCGGCCGATCGGGTGCAATTTTTGGGACGCACGGAACTGAGTTTTGCGGAGAGCCTTCCGTCCGGGGTTCTGTTGGAGCGTTTCCGGTTTCTCTGCAAGGAGGAAACCCCTTGCTTTTGCATCACGCGCGGCTTTCCTGTCCCGTCCGAGCTGTTTGTGGCGGCGGAGGAAAGCCGCACCCCGGTGCTGCGGACCTCATTGTCAACGACGCAATTCATCAGCAAGCTGACCTATTACCTGGAAGAGATGCTGGCTCCCCGGACGACGATCCACGGCGTGTTGATGGATGTGTACGGGGTGGGGGTTTTGCTCATGGGTTCCAGCGGCATCGGCAAGAGTGAGACCGCCCTGGAGCTGGTCAAGCGGGGCCATCGCCTGGTGGCCGACGATGCGGTGGAAATCCGCCAGGTACACAACCGCCTGATCGGCAATGCCCCGGAGCTGATCCAGCATCTTCTGGAAATTCGCGGGGTGGGCATCATTAACGTGATGACGCTGTTTGGCGCCGGTGTGGTGCGCACGCATAAGAAAATTTCCCTTGCCGTTCGCCTGGAGGCCTGGGAAGAGGGCAAGCATTACGAGCGGCTCGGGATGGATGAAGAGAAGATCAAAATCTTGGATATCGACATCCCGATTGTCACCATACCGGTCCGTCCGGGAAGGAACCTGGCGGTGATCGTGGAAGTGGCGGCGATGAACCACCGGCTCAAGGTGATGGGCCACAACGCGGCGGTCCAGTTTGCGGAACGGCTGAACAAGGTGCTGGAAGATGACGATCCGGCCGAGGACCTTTTCTGACATGCTTCCTTTTTTCAGCCTGCCGGATGAAGGAGGTCAAAACATGGTTCTGGATCCAATCGCCTTTCAATTTGGTCCGTTTACGGTACACTGGTACGGCATCATCCTCGGCCTGGCGGCGTTGGCTGGCCTGGGGCTGGCCGTCTGGCGCGCGAAGCGGATCGGGTTTGACCATGAACTGTTGTTGGATTTCATGATTTTTGCGGTCCCGGCCGCCATTTTCTGCGCGCGGGTCTATTACGTCCTGTTTCAATGGGATTATTATTCGCAGCATCCCGGTGAGATCATCGCCATCTGGAAGGGCGGGATCGCCATTCATGGCGCGCTGATCGGCGGGATTGTCACGGCGGTTCTCTTTTCCCGCTTCCGCAGGGTTTCTTTCTGGCAACTGGCCGACATCGCCGCTCCTGGGCTGCTTTTGGGCCAGGCCATCGGCCGCTGGGGCAACTTTATGAACCAGGAAGCGCATGGCGGGCCGGTCTCCCGGGAGTTTCTCGAAAGCCTGCACCTGCCGGAGTGGATCATCGAGCAGATGAATATCGGCGGGGTGTATTATCATCCCACCTTTTTATATGAGTCCCTCTGGAACCTGTTGGGCGTGGCCGTTCTTCTCTGGCTGAGCGGGCGCAACCCTCGCCGTGGCCTGGTATTTTTGAGTTACGTGATTTGGTATTCGGTGGGGCGTTTTTTCATCGAAGGCCTGCGGACGGACAGCCTGGCTTTTGACGGGCCCCGCTGGCTGGAGGGGCTGCTCAACGGCTTGTGGACGCCGATGCGCTTATTGTTTGAACCGGGGGCGATGGCCTACGGGAACATCCGGACGGCCCAGCTGGTCAGCCTGTTGCTGGTCTTGCTGGCGGTTGGGCTGATGGCGGTCAGGCGGCTGAAAAGATGGGACAAAACCCGCTACCGGGACGTGGAGACGAGGCTTCGCAGGAAAAAAGGATAGAGGTGAGCGGATGAGGCGAACGAGGAGGTTTCCCGTTTCGGGGAGCAATTCGCTCTGGCAGGTTTACCGGACGGTTTCCTTTTTTAAGGTGGTTCGCAATGTGCTGATCATCGAGACGGCCCGTTTTCTGCCCTTTTTCTCCTGGAAGAACGCGCTCTACAGGCTGCTCGGAATCAAGGTGGGCCGGCAGACGGCGATTGCCTACAAGGTGACGATGGACATTCTCTTTCCGGAGCTGATCCGCATCGGCAGGAACACGATTATCGGTTACAACACCACCATTTTGGCGCATGAGTACCTGATCGACGAATACCGCCTGGGCGAAGTGGAGATTGGCGATGAAGTGATGATCGGCGCCAACAGTTTAATCCTTCCGGGGGTTCGCATCGGCGATCAGGCGGTGGTTGCCGCCGGCTCGGTCGTCACCAGGGATGTGCCGCCAGGCGCCTTTGTCGGGGGCAATCCGGCCCGTCCCCTGAAGCGGCGGTCCCAGGAAGCGGCGGATGAGGGGAATCGCGGGTGACGGAAAGAAGGAGAAAGAGGGCGGGCACCTTTTTGTTGTGCGTCATACTTTAGTTTGGTAGAATACTAAAGTGATCAAGGGCAGGGACTGTCCCCGAGGAGGGTTTGGCTTGTCGGAACCGAAAGTGTTTGAAAAACCGCTGGGTATGCGGGACTTTCTGCCCGACATGGCAGAACGCAAGCGATTTCTTGAATTGCGGATCCAACGTGTGATGGAGCAGTGGGGATACCGCGAAATCATCACGCCGACGCTGGAGTTTTACGATACGGTGGGTGCGGCCAGCGCGACGTTGACCAACAGGATGTTCAAGCTGCTGGATCGGGAGGGGCATACGCTGGTCTTGCGCCCCGACATGACGGCGCCGATTGCCCGCGTTGCCGCTTCCCTGACGGATGCGCCGTATCCCTTGCGCTTTCTCTACCATGCCAGTGTCTACCGCGCGCAGGAACAAGAGGCCGGGCGCAACGCCGAGTTTTACCAGACCGGCGTGGAATTGCTCGGTGAGGCCAGCCCGGGGGCCGATGCCGAGGTGTTGGCGCTGGCCCTCTCTTGCCTGCAAGAGGCGGGGGTCAAGGGGTATAAGCTGGCTCTGGGGCATGTCGGGCTGTTGGACGGCCTTTTGGAGGAAAACGTGGATGATCCCCGGCTGCGGGCTGAATTGAAGGAAGATCTGCTGCGGCGCGATTATGTGGCCTTCCGGCAGCGCCTGGAGCAATCCGCGCTGTCTTGCGGGCAGCAGGAGCGATTGCTGGCTTTGCTTCACGTCTACCGCGGCGAGGAAGGGTTGAGCGCGTTGTCCCGCCTGGTCGGGGGACCGCGTTCTCAGGAGGCGCTCGTCAACCTGCAGGAGATTTGGGAACTGCTCAACGGCTACGGCGTGTCACAGGATGTGATCCTGGATCTGACTTTGATCGGATTTTTGAACTATTATACCGGAGCCGTGTTTGAAGGATTTGCCGAAGGGTATGGATTTCCTGTCTTGAGCGGCGGAAGATACGATCACCTGTTGCGGCGTTTCGGGACAGATGCGCCGGCGACGGGCTTTGCCCTGAAGGTGGACCGCCTGCTGGAGGTCAGCCAGATCCAGCCGGAGCAGCCGGAACGGGTGGTGGTTGCCTACAGGCCGGGCCAGATACGGCAGGCGATCGCGCGGGCGCAGGCTTTGCGCCGGGCGCAACCGCCCAAAGCGGTGGAGATGATCGCGCTGCCGGATAGCTGGGAGGCGGAGCGGCGTGCGGCGTTTGTAGCCCGGCAAAAGCGCCGTGGCGTGGATGAAGTGGTGTTTCTGGAAGGGGAGGGGTTGACATGAGCCATCTGGTCATCGCCCTGCCAAAGGGGCGGATTCTCGAAGAGGCGCACCAACTCCTGACAAAAGCCGGCCTGCCGCTCCCGCCCGAGCTGGAGGATTCCCGCAAGTTGTGGGTGCGCATTCCGGAGACCGCGATCGAAATCATCCTGGCGAAGCCGATGGATGTGCCCACCTATGTGGAGTACGGCGCGGCCGATGTGGGCATCGCCGGCAAAGATGTCCTTCTGGAACAGAGCCGTGACGTCTATGAATTGCTGGACTTGCAGATTGGCGCCTGCCGGCTTTCCGTAGCGGGACTGGCTGAACAGGCCGGCCGCCCGTTGCGCCGGGTGGCCACCAAGTACCCGCAAATTGCCTCCCAGTATTTCCGCGCCAAGGGGCAGCAGGTGGAAGTGATCCAGCTGCATGGCTCGATTGAACTGGCTCCCTTGACGGGGCTGGCCGAGGCGATCGTGGATATCGTCTCGACCGGGAGGACCCTGCGGGAGAATGGCCTGGTGGAGTTGGAGGAAATGATGCCGATTACGGCCCGCCTGATTGCCAACCGGGTCAGTTACCGGATGAAATACCGTCAGATCGAGATGCTGTTGGACAAGATGAGACGACAGTTGGCGAAGGAGAGTGGATCATGATCCCCGTCCTGACACTGGAGGAGCTGATGGCACGACGGGATGCGGCGGCGGAGGACCTGGAAGAGATCCGTCAGCGCGTGCGGGAGATCCTGGCATCCGTGCGCGCGGAAGGGGATGCCGCCCTTTTGCGCTGGACGCGGCGGCTGGACGGCGTAGAACTGGAGAGGCCGGCGCTGCCCGAAAGATGGCGCCAAAAGGCCAGGGAAGCGGTCCATCCTGCCTTTGTCGCTTCGCTTAAGAAAGCAGCGGACCGGATACGGCGTTTCCACGAGCAGCAGCGCCAGCGTTCCTGGATGCATACGGAAGAGAACGGCACCATCCTCGGCCAGCTGGTACGGCCTCTGGAACGTGTAGGGGTCTACGTGCCGGGCGGGAAGGCGGCCTACCCCTCTTCCGTCTTGATGAACGTGATTCCGGCACAGGTGGCCGGGGTGCCTGAGATCGTCCTCGTGACGCCCCCCCATCCTGACGGCATCTCGCCCCATGTGCTGGCGGCGGCCGAGCTTCTGGGAATCGAGGAGATCTATTGTGTCGGCGGAGCGCAGGCGGTGGCTGCACTGGCTTATGGCACGGAGAGCATTCGTCCCGTGGATAAGATCGTCGGACCAGGAAACATCTATGTGGCGCTGGCCAAACGGGAAGTGTTTGGCCAGGTGGGCATCGATCTGATTGCGGGACCCAGCGAAGTGGTGGTGGTGGGTGACGGAACCGTATCCCCGGCCTATGCCGCCAGCGATTTGCTGGCGCAGGCAGAGCATGATCCGATGGCTTCAGCCATTTTGATCGCGACCGACGAAGCGTGGGCCTTCGCCGTGCGGTCGGAGGCGGAGCGGCAGCTGGCCACCTTATCGCGCGCGGCGATTGCCCGGCAGTCCCTAGAGGAGCGGGGCGGCATCCTGCTGATGCCTGATCTGGCGCAGGCGGTGGCGGCGGCCAATCGCCTGGCGCCGGAGCACCTGGAGCTGCTCATCGCCGATCCCTGGGCCTGGCTGCCGCAAATCAAACATGCCGGGGCTGTCTTCCTTGGCGCCAATAGTCCGGAACCGGTGGGTGATTACCTGGCCGGTCCGAACCATGTGTTGCCGACCGGTGGCACGGCCCGTTTCGCTTCTGCGCTGAGCGTGGACGATTTTGTCAAAAAGACCAGCCTGATCGCCTGCAGCGAGCCGCTTTTCCGGGAGGTGGCGGAGGATGTGATTCGCCTGGCGCAGGCTGAAGGTCTGGATGCCCATGCAAAGTCGATCGAAATCCGCTTCCATCAGGGAACCGGGATGAATCCATCTGAGAGGATGAGTGAATGATGAGCCAAGCGGCTGACCGGCGGGTTGCAACGGTGGAGCGGCAAACGAAAGAAACCCAGATCCGGCTGACCCTCTGCCTGGATGGTCAGGGAACCGCCGAGCTGGACACGCCGGTGCCTTTTTTGAACCATATGCTGCATGCCTGGGCCCATCACGGCCGGTTCGACTTGCGGCTGCATGCGCGCGGCGATGTGGAAATCGACGATCACCATACGGTGGAGGATATCGGCATTTGCCTTGGCCAAGCGTTCCTGCAGGCCCTGGGGGACAAAAGGGGAATCGAACGGTACGGACAGGCCTGGGTGCCGATGGACGAGGCGTTGGCGCAGGTGGTGGTCGATCTGAGCAACCGTCCGCACCTGGAGTTTCATGCAGCGTTTCCCGACAGGCAGGTAGGCCGGATGCCCAGTGAATTGGTGCATGAGTTTTTCTGGAAATTCGCATTGGAATCCCGGATCACCTTGCACATTCTCCTCCATGCCGGCCGCAATACGCATCATATGGTAGAGGCCATTTTCAAGGCATGCGGACGGGCGCTGCGAGAGGCCGTCAGAAGAGACGCCGCTTTTGCCGCCGTGCCCTCGACCAAAGGCGTTCTGTAAAAAGGGCCGTTGTTGAAAAATGGACTGCGATCCTGTAGCCCGGAATGCTATAATGAAATGGCTGGAAAGCGAGATGCCAATCGGCGGTAAGGGGGATGAGGTTGGCCAAGTTTACCATATACCCGGCAATTGATTTGCGAGGCGGCCAATGTGTGCGCCTGTTTCAAGGAGACTACGCGCAGGAGACGGTTTACGGCGACCCGGTCGAGGCAGCCCTGCGCTGGCAGAGCCAGGGGGCGGAATGGCTTCACGTGGTGGATCTCGATGGGGCCAAGTCGGGACACCCGGTCAATCTGGACGCCATCGAAGCGATTGTCCGACACGTCTCCATCCCGGTGCAGGTGGGCGGAGGCTTGCGCAAACTGGAGCATCTGGAGATGCTGTTTGAGCGTGGCGTAAGGCGCGTGATCCTGGGAACCGCGGCGATTGAAAACCCTGAGCTGGTGAAGAGGGCCCTGGAAAACTACGGCGGGCAGCGGGTGGCCATCGGCCTGGACGCCCGTGACGGTTACGTGGCCACCTGGGGCTGGCTGAACAAAAGCCGGGTGCGGGCAGAGGAACTGGCGCGCCAATTGGCCGCAAATGGTGCGGAAACCTTTATCTTCACCGATATTTCCCGGGACGGCACGCTAAGCGGTCCCAATCTGGAAGCCATCCGTTCGTTAGCCCAAACAGGGGCCGGCGAGGTGATCGCTTCAGGAGGCGTGAGCCGGCTGGAAGATCTGTCCGCATTGTGCCAGCTGAGCCCACTGGGTGTCCGTGGCGTGATCATTGGGAAAGCTTTGTACAGCGGCGCGTTTTCGCTGAAGGAGGCGATCCGGGCAGTGGAAGACCGCGATTTGAGCCAGGATGTCCGGAATTAATGGGAAGGAGAGCGCTTGAGTGCAAACCATCAGAGTGATACCATGTCTCGATGTGAAGGATGGGCGTGTCGTCAAAGGCGTTTCTTTCGTGGGATTGCGGGATGCCGGCGATCCGGTGGAATTGGCCTCCTTCTACGTGCGTGAAGGAGCGGATGAGCTGGTGTTTCTGGACATTTCGGCGACCAACGAGGGGCGGGCCACGATGGTGGAGGTGGCCGCCAAGGTGGCTGAAGTGGTGCCGATTCCATTTACCGTGGGTGGCGGGATCGGTTCGTTGGAGGACATGGAGCGGGTGTTGGAGGCAGGCGCGAATAAAGTTTCCATCGCCTCTGCCGCTGTCCGTGATCCCGAGCTGATACGCGAAGGGGCAAAACGGTTTGGTTCGGCCCGCATCGTGGTAGCCATTGATGCGCAAGCCACCCATGAGGGGAAGCGCTGGGAAGTGTATACCCACGGCGGACAGCGCGCCACGGGCCTGGATGCAGTGGAATGGGCCAGGCGGGTGGAAGAACTGGGCGCGGGCGAACTTCTCTTGACCAGCGTGGAGCATGACGGCAAGAAAGAAGGATATGATCTGGAGCTGCTCCGTGCAGTGGCAGATGCCGTGAACATTCCCGTCATCGCTTCGGGCGGCGCCGGCAAGCTGGAGCATTTTCTCCAGGCGGTGAAGGAGGGCCGGGCGGATGCGGTGCTGGCGGCCTCGCTCTTCCACTTTCGGGAATTGACCATCCGGCAGGTGAAGGAGTACCTGGCCGCGGAAGGGATTCCGGTCCGCTCGCTCGAATGAGCAAGAGGTTTTCAGGGTCTGGATGAGGAGATGAGTGCGGTGGTGCAACCGAACGAATTGGACAACCTGCGCTGGAACGAGCAAGGGCTCATCCCTGTGATTGTACAGGATGTCCAGAGCAAGGCGGTATTGATGCTGGCGTATATGAACCGGGAATCGCTGAAAAAAACGATTGAGACAGGAAACACTTGGTTCTGGAGCCGGTCGCGCCAGCGGTTGTGGCAAAAAGGGGAAACGTCCGGGCATGTACAGCGCGTGCGGGAGATCCGCGTGGACTGCGACCGGGATACGCTGCTGGTCCTGGTGGAGCAGTCCGGACCGGCTTGCCATGAGGGCACATACAGCTGCTTTTCACGTCCGCTTGCCGAGACGTTTTCTTCGCTTTCCAAAGAATCGGAGCCAGAGCGTTTTGCCATCCTCAACCATCTGGAAGCGGTGATAGCGGCCCGGGATGCAGAGCGGCCTGAGGGGGCCTATACCACCTACCTCTTTGAAAAAGGATTGGACAAGATCCTGAAAAAAGTGGGCGAAGAGGCGGCCGAAGTGATCATCGCCGCCAAAAACCGCGACGCGAAGGAATTGCGCTGGGAAATCAGCGATCTGATCTACCATCTTCTTGTCCTTATGCGGGAACAACGGCTGCCCCTGGATGATGTGTTGCAGGAACTGGCAGAGCGGCATCAGGGCGGCAAGGCTCAGGACAAGACTTGAGCCGGAACAATACTTAAGGAGGAACCTCTTTCAAATGCAGGAGAATCGTGCGTTTCGGGTGTTCTCAGGGACATCCAACCCACGCTTGTCTGAACAGATCGTCAGGCACTTGAAAATTCCTTTAGGAAAGGTACAGATCTCACGTTTCAAAAGCGGGGAGATATACGTTCATTACGAAGAAAGCATTCGGGGAACGGATGTCTTCTTGGTTCAGTCGTTTTCCCATCCGATCAACGAACATTTTGTGGAGCTTCTGGTCATGGTGGATGCCGCAAAGCGGGCTTCGGCACGCAGCATTACAGCGGTGATCCCTTACTATGGGTATGCGCGGCAAGAAAAAAAAGATGCCCCGCGCGAACCGATTTCGGCCAAAATGGTGGCCGATGTCCTGACAACGGTCGGGGTGCACCGGATTGTGACCATCGATCTGCACGCCCCTGCGATCCAAGGTTTCTTCAACATCCCTGTGGATCATCTGACGGCTCTAGACATGCTGTGCGATTATCTGGTCAGCAAGCAGATTGAAAATCCCGTGATCGTCTCGCCGGACGCGGGAAGGGCCAAAACGGCCGAAAAGTTGGCGGCCGCCATGGGAGCTCCCTTTGCCATTATGATCAAGAGCCGGCCTGCCCATAATCAGTCCAAAATCACGCATGTCATCGGCGAGGTGGCCGGGCGGACGCCGATCATCATTGAAGACATGATCGATACGGGGGGAACCATTGTCAACGTAGTGGAAGGGCTGCGGGAAAAAGGAGCCAACCCAGCCTATATCTGCGCGACGCACGCTGTGTTTTCTGATGACGCGGTCAAGCGCCTCGAGCATCCCTGGATAAGGGAAGTGGTCGTTACGGACACGTTGCCCTTGCCTGCCAACTGTTCGGACCGGTTTGTCGTCCTCTCCGTCGCACAGTTGTTGGCCAAAGGCATCCATTTGATCGAAGAAGGGGGTTCCATCAGCAGTCTTTTCCGGATTCAAAAGGTATAGGTCAGCGCGCATTTTTGCGAGAGCGGATACATGGTTCCGCTCTTTTTTTGTGAACTTCAAAAAAGCGTATGATATAATGAAGCAAGAACAGGGCCCGATTGGGACACGGAGGGACATATGGAAAAACAACACCGCGACAACGTCATTCCGGTTGAGATGGATGCCAACTTCTTTTTTGAACGGGCATTGCAGTACCTCGACCGGAATAACTACAATAAAGCGTTGAAATATTTCCAGCGTGCGGTTGATCGGGAGCCGGACAACCCGGTCAATCACTGCAATCTCGCTGGTGTTCTGGCGGAAATGGGGTTGTTTGAGGATTCCAATCAAATCCTCCAGTATGTGTTGGAAAAAGTGGATCCCAACTTTACGGAAGGTTATTTTTATATGGCCAATAATTGGGCTCACTTGGAGGAGTACGAGCTGGCCGAGGAATGCGTGCTGCGTTATCTGGAAGAGGACCGGGACGGGGAGTACAGGCAGGAAGCGGAAGAGATGCTGCAGATGCTCAGCCAATTTCTCGGCCGTCCGCCACGCACCGTCCGCCCGCGGCAGCAAACGCTGCTGTTCAGCATTCATGACCGGGCTCGCCTGTGTTTGGAAGAGGGACGGTTCGCAGAGGCGACGGAGCTCCTGGAGCGGATCGTGGCAGAGGATCCGGGGTTTATTGCGGCTCGCAACAACTTGACCCTCGCTTATTATTACCAGGGCAACCTGGGGGCGGCCTTTCAGATGGTGGAGGCGGTGCTGAAAGAAGACCCCGGAAATGTCCATGCGCTATGCAATTTGGCTGTGTTGTACGGACACCTGGAGGAACGTGATGGACTGCAAAACGTCTTGGAACGGCTGAAAAAGATCGTCCCGATGCAGGTGGAACAGATGTTCAAGCAGGCCACCACCCTGGGAATCCTGGGTGAACACGAGGCGGCATACCGGCGCTTTCGGCAATTGATTGCGCTGGGTGTCGTGGACGATATCTGCCTCTATCACTATACCGCGGTGGCTGCGGCCAACACGGGACGCTATGAAGAGGCGATCAAGTGGTGGAATACCGTCGCGCAGAGGGATCCGCAATCTCCTGTTCCGCGTTTTTACTTGCGCGTGATGGAGGAGCTGCATTCCCACAAGCTGCCCCTCCTCCCTTATCAGTACCACCTGCCGATTGAACAGTTGCGCCGCATTCCCTCTGCTTCATGGTCTGAACAGACGCATGTCCAGTATCCTTGGCTCAGGGCGATGCTTCACTGGGGATTGCGATTTGGCCATGATGAGATGAAGCTGCAAATTCTCCAGGTTCTGGGATCGATTGGCGATCAGGAAGCCATCCTGACATTGAAGCAGTACTTGAAAAACCCGGAAGAGGCGAGCACATTAAAACGTGTTGCCCAGTTTCTCCTCGCCTTCCTCGGTGAGCCGGTCGAGGGCGTGCATGTGCAACCGTATCAGGCCGTTTTGGAAAGGGTGTCGCAGCGCTTTTCACGGCATGCGCCTGGCTATGTGTCGGAGGCTCGGCATATCTGGATCAGTTTTCTGCTGAGGGTTTATCCACACCTCCCTCGCCTGCACAAACCGGAAGGATGGAGTGCCGCTGTGGAATATTTGACGCGGAAGCACTTTGGCGAAGCGGTGACGCAGCGGGAAGTGGCGACATCCTACCAGGTATCCGTCAGCACACTGGCCAAGCATGCGCAGACGATCCGTTTTTACCTCCGCCAGCCGGATTGATTTTGCCGTCTGCCCTGCCAAGCGATCTGTCTTCGATGTATCCTTCCATAAGATGAGGTGAAACAGGGTGCAGCGTGTGGCAACTTGTCTTTATCGCCGGAACGATCAGGTACTTTTGCTGCAAAAACCAAGGCGCGGATGGTGGACTTGCCCGGGGGGCAAAATGGAACCTGCCGAGACGGTCATCGATACCGTGCATCGAGAATATAAAGAGGAAACGGGGCTGGAACTGATTTCTCCCCAATTGCGGGGCGTTTTTACCATGGTGATGGAAGAAGAAGGGATGTTCCAGCATGAATGGATGCTTTTTCTCTTTCTTGCGCAAGAAGCGGCCGGTGAGATGCTGGTCCATTCTCAGGAAGGTCTGCTGCAATGGCATCCCATCTCGATGCTGGATCAACTGCCCATGCCGGAAGGGGATCGCCTGTTTATCAAACAGGTGTTAAACCATGATCGGCTGCTGGTCGGGCGTTTTCATTACACGCCTGATTTCCAGCTTTTGGATTACCATCTGCACGATACGCAAGAATGCCTTTGCGCCTCCTCTTGAATGGCGTGGCGGTTGGTTTGGTGCTGACCTCCTGTGCGGGAAGTGAGGTGTTTGCAAGATGCAAACGGTGGAGCTGGTGATTGTAACCGGCATGTCAGGCGCCGGGAAAACGGTCGCTGTCCAAAGCCTGGAAGACCTGGGCTTTTTTTGTGTGGATAATTTGCCGCCGGTTCTGATTCCAAAATTTGCCGAAATCCTGCAGCAATCAGGCGGGAAGATTGGCAAGGCGGCGCTGGTGATCGACCTGCGAGGGGGGGAATTTTTTTCTGCCCTTTCTGAGGCATTGGACGTATTGAAACAGATGGACTATCTGCGCCTCCAGATTCTTTTTCTGGACGCTGACGATCAGACGCTGGTTCGTCGCTACAAGGAGACGAGACGGCGCCATCCTTTGGCTGCGGCCGGTTCCCCATTGGAGGGCATCCAGCTTGAGCGGAAAAAACTGCAGGCGATCAAGGAGCAGGCTCACTTGATCATCGACACCAGCCGCTTGAAACCCCGCGAATTAAGGGACAAGCTGGCCAGTATCCTCATTTCCAGAGAAGAGGAACGGCTGGCGATCCATGTGTTGTCCTTCGGTTTTAAGTTTGGCGTGCCGATGGATGCCGACCTGGTATTTGACGTCCGATTTCTGCCCAATCCATACTACGAAGAGTCCCTGCGTGCCCTTTCCGGAAAAGACGAGCCGGTATACCGGTTTGTCATGGAGTCGGAAGGGGTCGACGCCTACCTGGGGCGGCTCAGCGATTTTCTCCTCTACTTGTTGCCGCTTTATGCCAGGGAAGGGAAAAGCCAATTGGTGATCGGAATCGGTTGCACAGGCGGACGGCACAGGTCCGTGGCCATCGCGGAGTATATCGGGAAACTGTTGCGGGAACGGCACTATGATGCGCGCGTGGAGCATCGCGATATTCACAAAGATGTGCTGAAAGAGGGTTGATGGGCCAGAGAACGAAAAATGCTTAGAACAACGAATCATATAACGGATAAATGAACGTATAAACGGAGTCACCCACAAATATAAAGAGTTTATAAAGATTTGACAAAAAGAACATCCTGAGAAAGGCGTTGGGAGAATGAAGGAACCTGTCTGCCCCAAAGTGGTGGCAATCGGCGGGGGAACCGGTCTTTCTACGATGTTGCGCGGCCTCAAATACCGCAACTGGCATTTGACGGCCGTGGTCACGGTAGGAGATGATGGAGGCAGTTCGGGGCGGTTGCGCACCGATCTGAACATGTTGCCGCCGGGAGACATTCGCAATGTGCTGGTGGCCCTGGCTGATACGGAACCGCTCCTGGAGAAGATGCTGCAGTACCGTTTCAAGCAGGGAGAAGGGTTGATTGGCCACAGCCTGGGAAATTTGCTGCTGGCGGCTTTGAACGACGTGACCGGCGATTTTGTGAAGGGGATCAAGGAATTGAGCCGTGTCCTGGCTGTCAAGGGGAAAGTGCTGCCTGCCAGCAACCAAGCGGTCGTCCTGAAGGCGACCATGACGGACGGCACGGAGGTGGTGGGAGAGTCCCAGATTCCGCTTGCCGGAAAAAGGATTCAGCGGCTTGAGCTGATCCCCGGCGATGTTGCTGCCAACGAAGAGGCGGTCAAGGAGATCATGGATGCAGACTGTCTGATTGTCGGGCCAGGCAGCCTGTACACCAGCCTCCTGCCTAACCTGTTGGTCAAAGGGCTTGTGGAGGCGGTGCGAAGATCGTCCGCCTTGAAAATCTTTGTCTGTAACCTGATGACGCAGCCGGGGGAAACAGACGGACTGAATGCGGTCGATCACCTGAAAGTGTTTGACGAGCACGTTGGCAACAACCTCTTTGATCTGGTGATTGTCAACTGTGCCGAGTTGCCGCCTTCCATTGCCCGCCAGTATGCAGAAAAGGGATCCTATCCGGTCGAACCGGCGGTGGAAGCCCTGGCCGCCATGGGGTATCAGGTGATTGCCGATAATCTGATCAGTTATGAAACGTATCTCCGTCACAACGCCAACCGGTTGGGCGATCTGATTGAACAAGCGCTGAAACAATGGCTTGAAAACCGGCGCAACTGAGGAATCCAACCGGGATCATGCCACCTGACCTGGTGGCCAGCGGGGGTGCCAGCATGTCATTCGCAGCAGAAACCAAAAAAGAATTGACCCAGATCGAGAGCAAACCCTGTTGCCAGCGTGCAGAATTGAGCGCCCTGGTAAGGATGAACGGCAGCATGCGATTCGCGGGAAGCCGCCAGACCATGGACATTCAGACGGAAAACGCGGCCATTGCCCGGCGCATCTACACCCTTGTCAAACGTGCCTACCGCATTCAAGCGGAAGTGTTGATCCGGAAAAAGGCCCAGTTGAAAAAAAACAACGTCTACATTGTTCGGATTCCCATTTCCCGGGGAAAGGAAGCCGCCGGTTCATCCAGTGATCAGCGGGATATCCTGCTGGATCTGGGCCTGGTTCGCGATAGCAACAACCGGCTGATCATCGTCAGCGGCATCGACCCGAAGATCATCCGGAAAAACTGTTGCAAACGGGCCTTTCTGCGAGGGGCTTTTCTGGCAGGCGGTTCGGTCAACAACCCTGAACGCAATTCATACCACCTGGAAATCAGTTGTTTTTCAGAAAGCCTGTGCCAGCAACTGAGTGAACTGGCCAACCAATTTGATGTGAACGCCAAATGCATCGAACGGAAAAACAGTTACGTCCTGTACATGAAAGAAGGGGAGAAGATCACCGCCTTCCTGAATGTCATCGGCGCGCATCAGGCGCTGTTGCATTTTGAAGATGTGCGGATTGTCAAAGATATGCGCAATTCGGTGAATCGGCTGGTCAACTGTGAGACGGCCAACCTGAACAAGACCATTCAGGCTTCTATGAAGCAGGTAGCCAACATCCGGCTGATTGAGAAGGTATGGGGCCTGGAAAACCTTCCCCCAAAATTGCGCGAAGTGGCCGAGGCGCGATTGGCCCATCCCGATCTCAGTCTCAGCGAATTGGGACAGCAGTTGCCTGGGGGGGCGATGAGCAAGTCAGGGGTAAACCATCGATTGCGAAAATTGGATGAAATCGCGGCGCGAATCCGCCAAAAATGTCCTCAAGATATGTTATAATGAGAATTGATATCATGATGAATGAAAGCAACGGATTATGATATAGGTGGGAGGTTATGGGATTGTATACCAAAGAGGTGGTGGTGAAGTTAAGAAACGGGCTGCACGCTCGGCCCGCTGCCCTCTTTGTTCAGGAAGCCAACCGCTTTTCCTCCGACATTTACCTTGTGATGGAAGACAAGCGAGTGAGCGCCAAGAGCATCATGGGCGTGATGAGTCTGGCCATCAATCAGGGAACCAGCGTGACCATCGAAGCGGAGGGGCCGGATGCGGCACAGGCCGTTGAGTCGCTGGCTGTCATGATTTCAAAAGAGGATTGAACATGACTTGAAGTTGACAGCCATTGTCCGTGTGCCGATTTATGAGAACGCTTCCATGAAAGTGAAAAAATCACCCCTGTTCATGACAAGGGTGATTTTTTCGTTTTACTCGGAACGGGGTGCCGAGGTGATGATCTCATCGATCAGACCATACTTTTTGGCTTCTTCCGCGGACATGAAGAAATCCCGGTCGGTATCCCGTTCGATGACTTCCAACGGCTGGCCTGTGTTTTCCGAGAGAATCCGATTGAGGCGATCCCGCATCTTCAAAATGTGCCTGGCGTGAATCTCAATGTCTGTCGCCTGGCCGCGCGCGCCTCCCAGCGGCTGGTGGATCATCACTTCGCTGTTGGGCAGGGCGAACCGTTTTCCCTTGGCCCCGGCGGCCAGGAGGAAAGCGCCCATCGAGGCGGCCATGCCGATGCAAATGGTGGAGACATCCGGCTTGATGTACTGCATGGTGTCGTAAATGGCCATCCCCGCAGTAATGACTCCTCCAGGACTGTTGATGTAAAGGTAGATGTCCTTGTCTGGATCTTCAGCCTGCAGAAACAGCAGCTGGGCCACGACGCTGTTGGCTACCAAATCGTCAATCGGCGTTCCGAGAAAGATAATCCGATCTTTCAGCAATCGCGAGTAGATGTCGTAAGCTCTCTCGCCGCGATTGGTCTGTTCGATGACGGTGGGAATGAGATGCATCCGCGCTCTCCCTTTCCTTTTCATAGATAGGTATCACTTGCAAGAAGGCTGCTTTGCCCTTATTGTAAATGCAAGATTTCGCCGGGTCAAACCGGCGAAAAAATAAAAAAGCTATCCCATGAGACAGGACAGCTTGTTCTCCTAGTAAATAAAATGGCGCGCTCGGAGGGAATCGAACCCCCGCTCCTGGCTCCGGAGGCCAGTGCTCTATCCGCTGAGCTACGAGCGCATCCCGAAAGAACAACACCATTATAACAAGGAATTTTTCAAGTTGCAAGGGGTACCCAGACAGCCCTGTTCCCGTGTATACTGAAAATATATAAAGACAATTGATGAAAAGGAGGAGGGGAAGTACTGGTTTCAAAAATGGAAGCGCTTTAGAAACCAGGAGTGACTATGGCGATGGAATTGAGTTTTAACCTCAAACAGGAACAAACGCTGAAATTGACCCTCACTCCCCAGCTGCGGCAAGCGATTGAAATCCTCCAGTTCTCATCCCTTGAACTATTAGAATATTTACACGAGCAACAGATGGAAAATCCGCTGATCGAACTGGAGGGGCTGTACCAGTACATTCACGATGTTCCGGTTGAATCATCGAGAACGCAGACAGAAGAACGGAACTGGTTCAATCAGGTGTTGTCCGCGGAAGCCACGCTGCAAGAGCGGCTCGAGGCCCAGCTATTGGAGTTCCCGCTGTCTGACGAGATACAACAGATCGGCAGATTTCTGATCGGCAATGTGGATGAACGAGGATACCTGGATATCTCGGTCACAGAAGCGGCAGCCTGTGCGGGAGTGCCGGAAGCGAAGATTGAGGAAGCCATCGCCTGTTTGCAGCAGATGGATCCCCCTGGGGTGTGCGCCAGGGATCTCAAGGAATGCCTCCTCCTTCAATTGCGTCGCCTGGCTCCCGATGATTGGCTGGCCATGCGCTTGGTGGAAGAATCCCTGGAGGAGCTGGCGCAGGGAAAAATTCAGCAGCTTGCCCAGTGGTATGGTGTGTCACCGGGAGCGATTCAGCGAGCCTATGACCGGATCCAGTCTTTAAACCCGCATCCCGGGCTGGCGTATAGCGCGGAAGCCCCGCGGTACTTGATTCCGGATGTGCAGATTGAAAAGGTGAACGGAGAATATGTGGTCATCCTCCTGGATCATTGGTTGCCTCACTTTCGGATCAACCCGGCCTACCATCAGATGATCCAACATGCCGATGAGCAGGTTGCCAGCTACCTGCGGGAAAAGCTGAATGCGGCACTCTGGATCGCCAAGAGCATCGAGCAGCGGCGGCTGACCCTTTACCGCGTCGTGGAGTGCCTCGTTGAGGAGCAGCGGGACTTTCTTGAAAAAGGCAAGGCCTATTTGCGTCCGTTGACCCTAAGGCAAGTGGCTGACAAGCTGGGCATGCACGAGTCGACCGTCAGCCGGGCAACCAGCGGCAAGTACGCACAGACGCCACGCGGTCTGATTGAGCTCAAGGCCTTTTTTTCACACGGCATCGGCACGGAGGATGAGATCTCGCCTGAGCGGGTGAAATTGCGGATCAAAGAACTGATCGACGGCGAAGACAAGCGCAAGCCGCTGTCGGATCAGAAATTGGCGGAATTGCTGTCGGCAGAGGGGATTTGCCTCTCTCGCCGGACCGTGGCAAAATATCGGGAGGAAATGCGAATTCCCTCTTCTGCCAAACGCCGGAGATATGTGTGAGCGAAGCGGCTGGTTAGGACAGGGAGGGAGCGAGGAAATGGCATGGAAATCACATGAAACAAAGGGGATGGAACTGGCGTGGAAGTGACGTTGTACACGCGTCCGGGATGCACGCTTTGTGAGGAAGCCAGGCAGGATATCGAGGCGCTGGCAGAGGACTATGAGTTTCAGTTCCGGCAGGTCAATATTGACGAGGACCCGGTGCTGTTGGAGAAGTATTCCTCCAGGATTCCGGTGGTGGCGATTGACGGCGAAGAGGTACTGGTCACGCGGGTCAGTCGCTATCGCTTCCGGAAGGCGCTGGAGGCGCGCCAGGGACGGGCGGTGGCAGGGAAGGAAAGTGTGGATCGGGAGCGGTAGCGCAGGAAAGCTACCGTTTTTTCTTGCAATCAGAAAGGAGAGAGGCAGTCCATGGCGGAAGAGGGAGTTGTTGTCAGGCACATTCACCGGGTGATTGACCATACACTATTACATCCGGCCGCCACCGAGGAAGCGATTCGGGACTTGTGTCAGGAGGCCAGGGACTATCTGTTTTGCGCGGTGTGTGTCCATCCTCACTATGTCTCCCTGGCCGTCAGGGAATTGGCCGGTGCGGATGTCAAGGTATGTACGGTGATCGGGTTCCCGTTGGGCCTTCATTCCTGCGGCGTGAAGCTGCTGGAGGCTGAGGAGGCGGTGGCGCGGGGGGCTTGCGAGCTGGACTTTGTGACCAATTTGGCCCATGTGAAAAACGGCGATTGGCCAAAGGTGGAGGAAGAAATGACGGCGTTTCGCCGGTTGAAGGAACGAGCCGATGGGCATCTCGTGCTCAAGGCCATCCTGGAGACCTGCTATTTGACGGATGAGGAACTGATCCGCCTCTGTCAGATGGCCGTCGCTTGCGGCCTCGATTTTGTCAAGACGTCGACCGGCTTCGGCCCCAAGGGAGCCACGGCCGCTCAGGTGGCGCTGATGAGACGTGCCGTAGGGCAGCAGATCGGCGTAAAGGCGTCGGGTGGCATTCGCACCTATGCGGATGCGGTGCGGATGATCCAGGCGGGTGCCAGCCGCATCGGAACCAGTTCCGGCGTGCAAATTGTCCAGCAGGCAGCGCGTGCAAATTGTTCGGCAAGCAGGACACACTAACGGTGAACGGCTCAAGAAGGGGAGATGATGATGCGTGTAGGGATCAACGGCTTTGGAAGGATCGGGAGAAATGTGTTTCGGGCGGCGTTGAAGCGGGGGATGAATCTGGAGATTGTGGCCGTCAACGATCTGACCGATGCCGAGACGCTGGCCCATTTGTTGAAGTACGATTCCGTCCATGGCCGGTTGGAGGCGGATGTGGAGGCAAGTGACGGCGCGCTCAGGGTGAATGGGCGGACGGTGCAAGTGCTGGCGGAACGGGATCCGGCCGCCCTGCCCTGGGGAGATCTGGGTGTCGATCTGGTGATCGAGTCGACAGGACGTTTTACCAAACGGGTCGATGCGGAAAGACACTTGCAGGCAGGCGCGAAAAAGGTGATCATCACCGCGCCGGCAAAAGAAGAGGATCTGACGGTTGTCATGGGCGTCAATCATCATCTTTATGACGGTTCCAGGCACCACATCATATCCAATGCCTCCTGCACGACCAACTGCCTGGCACCCGTGGCCAAGGTGCTGCTGGAGCACTTCGGCATCCGCCGCGGATTGATGACGACGATTCATTCCTATACCAACGATCAGCAAATATTGGATCTGCCTCATAAGGATTTGCGGCGGGCCAGGGCGGCAGCAGAGTCGATCATTCCGACCACGACAGGAGCGGCGCGTGCGGTTTCTCTCGTTTTGCCGGAACTGGAAGGAAAGCTCAACGGGATGGCGATCCGGGTTCCCACTCCCAACGTCTCCGTGGTGGATCTGGTAGTGGAGCTTGAACGGTCGGCCAGCAGGGAGGAAATCAATGCGGCCCTGAAGGCGGCTTCCGAGGGCGAGTTGAAGGGCATTCTCGCTTATTCCGAGGAGCCCTTGGTCTCCCGCGACTACAACGGGGATCCGCACTCATCCACGGTGGATGCGTTGTCGACGATGGTCATCGACAAACAGATGGCCAAAGTGCTGGCCTGGTACGATAACGAATGGGGCTATTCCAACCGGGTGGTCGATCTGGCCCTGTACATCTCAGGCCGATCATAGCAAAAGCGGTTTGGCATCCGTGTCGAATTCTGGTAGAATCGTCATGGATCAATCTCGTAACGAAAACGTTGCGTGCAGTGACTAAAGGGGAGCGAACGGTTGTATGAAGAAAAAAACCATAGCAGATGTGGAATTGGCTGGCAAGCGCGTTCTCTGCCGGGTGGATTTCAACGTGCCGATGGAGAACGGGAAAATCACCGATGACACCCGGATCAGGGCCAGCCTTCCCACGATTCAATACCTGCTTCAACAGGGAGCGAGGCTCATTCTCGTCAGTCACCTGGGAAGACCGAAAGGGAAGGTGGATGACTCACTGCGGCTGGCCCCTGTGGCTGAGCGTCTTGCGGAGCTGCTGGGGAAACCGGTGCGTGCCCTGCCGGAGTCGGTCGGTGAGTCGGTGGAGATGGCCTGCCGGTCCCTTGCGCCCGGGGATGTGGTGCTGCTGGAAAATATCCGCTTCTATCCGGGCGAGGAGGCCAACGATCCCGCTTTTGCAAAGCAGCTGGCCAGTCTTGCTGAACTGTACGTCAACGATGCGTTTGGCACGGCACACCGTGCCCATGCTTCGACGGCAGGTGTGGCGGATTACCTTCCGGCTGTCGCCGGGTTTTTGATGCAGAAGGAACTGGAAATTCTTGGAAACGCACTGCAATCACCGCAGCGGCCCTTTACCGCCATCATCGGGGGAGCCAAGGTCAAGGATAAAATCGGCGTCATCGAAAACCTGCTGCAAAAGGTGGACCGCCTCTTGCTCGGCGGCGGCCTGGCCAATACCTTTCTGAAGGCAAAAGGATTTGACATCGGCGCCTCCTTGTACGAAGAGGACAAGGTGGAGGTGGCCAAGCGCCTGCTCGCGCTTGCCGAGGAGAGAGGAATCCAGCTGGAGATTCCGCGTGATGTGGTGGCGGCGGATCGCCTTTCATCCAACGCGGAGACCCGGGCGGTGGCGGCGGATGCGATTCCCCAAGGCTGGATGGCCTTGGATATCGGCCCGGAAACGGCAAGCCGCTATCGGGAGATGATTCAGTCCTCTGCGTTAGTCATCTGGAACGGACCAATGGGCGTTTTTGAGATGAAGCCGTTTGCTTCCGGAACCTTTGCGGTCGCCAGGGCGATGGCGGAGACGCAGGCCACCACCATCATCGGCGGGGGAGATTCGGCGGCCGCTGTCGAAAAGGCGGGCGTGGCAGATGCCATCACACATATCTCAACCGGCGGCGGCGCCTCCCTGGAATTCATGGAAGGCAAGATCCTGCCGGGCGTAGCCGTGCTGGAGGATCAGGCGTAAATGACGCGGCCCATCCTTGTCGCAGGGAATTGGAAGATGAATCATTCCCCTCAGGAGACCCGCGCCTTTCTGCAGCGCTTTTTGACCCAGGAGTTGCCCGAGGGGATTGAAGTCGTGATCTGCCCGCCTTTTACCTCTCTTTCCGTGTTGTATGAAGCGTTTCAGAATCTGCCTGCCGTACGCAGGGCCAGCCTCTCGATCGGGGCGCAGAACCTCCATTGGGCGGACAAGGGGGCCTATACGGGTGAGGTCAGTCCGCTCTTTTTAAAGGCCTGGGGAGTGAGCTACGTCATCGTGGGTCACTCTGAACGGCGGACGCTGATGGGCGAGACGGATCAGCAAGTGGCCCGCAAGGTGGCTGCCGCCTTTGCGCACGGGATGGTGCCCATCCTGTGCGTTGGCGAGGACAGGGAGGAGCGGGACCGTGGCCAGACGGAGGAGAAAGTGCTGCGCCAGGTGCAGGCCGGATTGGAGCCGTTGCGGCCGGAGCAGGCGGGCCAAATGGTGGTGGCGTATGAACCCATTTGGGCCATTGGCTCAGGGAGAACGCCGACCCCGGGTGAAATCAGCCAGGTCCTGGGCAGCATCCGGCGGCATGTAGCCAGCCGGTTTGGCCGGGAGGTTTCCGAACGGTTGCGGCTGCTTTATGGCGGCAGCGTCGATCCGGAGAATATCTCCTCCCTGATTGGCGAACAAGAGGTGGACGGGGTCCTGGTTGGCGGGGCCAGCCTGGATCCGGAGCGGTTCTTGCAGATTATCCAGCGTTCCAAATCGAGCGAAAAAAGAAGGGGTAACCAGTGAAAAGAAGGGATGTGCCATGAAGCGGCCCAAACCTGTGGCACTGATCATTCTGGACGGATTCGGATGGCGCCAGCAGGTGGAAGGAAATGCCGTCGCGCAAGCCCGCAAACCCAATTTTGATCGGTATTGGCAGGAGTATCCTCATGCCATTTTGCAGGCAAGCGGAGAAGCGGTGGGCTTGCCGGACGGCCAGATGGGGAACTCGGAAGTGGGCCACCTGAACATTGGCGCCGGGCGGATCGTGTATCAGGATCTGACACGTGTCAACAAGTCGATCCGGGAAGGCAGCTTTTTCACAAACGAGGTGTTTTTGCGGGCGATCGAACACGTGAGGCGGGAAGATGCCGCGTTGCACCTGTTTGGGTTGCTTTCGGACGGCGGTGTACATAGTCATATCGAGCATCTGTTCGCGCTGTTGGAGCTGGCCAGGCGCAGTCAGCTATCCCGTGTGTACGTGCACGCCTTTCTGGACGGACGGGATGTGGCGCCCGACAGTGCGCGGCGTTACATTGAACAGACCCTTGCGAAGATGAAGGAGCTGGGCGTCGGCCGGTTTGCCACGATCCAGGGCCGCTACTACGCGATGGACCGGGATCGGCGCTGGGAGCGGACCGAGAAGGCGTACCGGGCGCTTGTCTATGGAGAGGGGAGAAAGGTGCGGGATCCGATCCAGGCCCTGGAGGCATCTTACGAAGAGGGCATTTATGACGAGTTTGTGCTTCCCTCTGTCCTCGTGGATGAGCAAGGGAAGCCGGTCGGGCTTGTCCGTTCCAGGGATGCCGTGATTTTTTACAACTTCCGCCCCGATCGGGCGATCCAGATTTCCCAAGCGTTTACGAATGACGATTTTCGCGGCTTTGACCGGGGACCCGGGCGGCCGCGGGATCTCCACTTTGTCTGCCTGACCCATTTCAGCGAGACGGTCAACGGGTATGTGGCCTACAGACCCACCAATCTGGACAACACTTTTGGGGAAGTGGTTTCCCAGCATGGGTTGCGGCAGCTGAGAATCGCCGAGACGGAAAAATATCCTCACGTCACCTTCTTTTTCAGCGGGGGCCGGGAAAACGCCTTTCCGGGCGAAAAGCGGGTTCTCATTGACTCTCCGAAAGTGGCCACGTACGATCTCAAGCCGGAGATGAGCGCTTACGAGGTAACCGATGCGTTGCTGCAAGAGCTGGAGCGAGGAGAGCAGGATGTGATCATCCTCAACTTTGCCAATCCGGACATGGTGGGTCATTCCGGGAAGATGGAGCCTACGATCCGGGCTGTGGAGGCGGTGGACGAGTGCCTCGGCAAAGTGGTGGATGCGGTGCTGTCCCAGGGCGGGGTGGCCGTGATCATCGCCGATCACGGAAATGCCGATACGATGATCGATGACAACGGCAATCCCGTCACCTCGCACAGCACGGCGCCCGTGCCGATGATCGTGACAAAGAAGGGCATCCGGCTGCGGGAGGAGGGCATTCTGGCCGACGTGGCACCCACCTTGTTGCATTTGCTGGGGATAGAGCAGCCTCCGCAAATGACCGGCCGTTCGATGATTGCCGGCGAGGAGTGAGGACGTTCGTACTTTCATCGAGCCGCTCGTCATTGAGGCGGTCGTGGACTGTGAGTGCAAGGTTGAGCATGTGAGTTCGGTGAGAAAGGAGACATGCAGATATGCCGGATCATGGATTTTCAAGCGCGGGCCGGATGATTGAAGAAGTGCTGGCCAGGGAGGTGCTGGACTCGCGGGGCAACCCGACTGTCGAGGTGGAGGTCTACCTCGAATCCGGCGCGATGGGGCGGGCGATCGTTCCTTCCGGCGCCTCCACAGGCGCCCACGAAGCGGTGGAGTTGCGCGACGAGGATGAGGGGCGTTACCTGGGCAAGGGGGTCCAACAGGCTGTCCGCCATGTCAATGAAACCATTGGGCCGGAATTGCTGGGCCTGGATGCGTTGGATCAGGTCGGCATTGACCAGCTGATGATCCAGCTGGACGGGACACCCAACAAGGAAAAGCTGGGGGCCAACGCCATTTTGGGCGTGTCGATGGCGGTCGCCCGGGCGGCAGCTCAACACCTCGGAGTGCCCCTGTATGCGTATCTCGGGGGATTTACCGCCCGCACCTTGCCCGTGCCGATGATGAACATTCTCAACGGCGGCAAACATGCGGACAACAATGTGGACTTCCAGGAATTCATGATCATGCCGGTTGGTGCGGAAGATTTCAGGGAGGCGCTCCGGATCGGCGCAGAGGTGTTTCACCACCTGAAAAAGGTGCTCAAGGCCAAGGGATTGAGCACTGCGGTGGGCGATGAGGGGGGCTTTGCGCCCAACCTGTCATCCAATGAGGAAGCGATCCAGACCATCCTCGAGGCGATCAAGCAGGCCGGCTACGAGCCGGGGAAAGATGTTTTTCTCGCGCTGGACATCGCTTCGACCGAGTTGTACCGGGACGGGATGTACCACTTGGAAGGGGAAGGCGTCAGCCGGACCAGCAGCGAAATGATCGACTTCTACACCCACCTGGTGGAAAAGTACCCGATCCTCTCCATTGAAGACGGAATGGCGGAGGATGACTGGGAAGGCTGGGCCCGCCTGACCGACCGCCTGGGCAAGCAAGTGCAGCTGGTCGGGGATGATCTGTTTGTCACCAACACCAGCCGCCTGCGGCAGGGAATCGAGCAACATGTGGGCAATTCCATCCTGATCAAGGTGAATCAAATCGGCACCCTGACGGAGACGTTTGAGGCGGTGGAGATGGCAAAGCGGGCCGGATACACGGCGGTGATCTCGCACCGTTCCGGCGAAACGGAGGACACGACGATTGCCGATCTGGCCGTGGCGACCAACAGCGGACAGATCAAAACGGGTGCGCCGTCCCGCACCGACCGGGTTGCCAAGTACAACCAGTTGCTTCGGATTCACGATGAACTGGCAGGGATTGGAAAGTACGCAGGCCTGGAGGCCTTTTACAACCTGCGCCGTTTCAAAGGATAGCGCTTGTGGACCGGGGCGGTGCACCGGGGCAGTGTCGCCCGAGGTTGTTCATTTTCAACATCCGTGGTAATATCTAAGTAGGTAAGTAGGTACATGACAGATGCATGGTGTCAAGTTCAAGGGTGATATGCTTTTGCATGGCAATCTGCCCAAAATGTGCCAGGATAACGGTAAACACGTTTATTTTGCCGGTAACGTACGTACAATGAAAGTGACCGTAGGTGCGGCAACACCTATGACCGAAGTACAATAGATGCCCACACAAGGGCGTCGGCTCAAGTGAAGGGAATGTTAGATCACCAGCCCTCCAGGCTCAAGGGTGATCTACTTTTTCTATCATTTGACAGCATGGCAATCAACATGCCGAAAGCAATCATCAATGCGATTGCTTCATATACTGTCATTTTCTCACCCCCTTCCCTTGCGGGGTAAAGAGGTGAGCCGATCCCCCTTGAGGAGCCGTCCTATTGTACAAGCCCCATAATAACACTTTGAATACTTTTGGTTAAATTATGATCAGATTGACGATCCCATAGATATCGATAGTCAAAGAGACAGACCTCCCCTAACCTCATGTGTTCAGGGAGGTCTCTTTTCTTTATGGGCGCATGTAAGACGAAAAGGCGGTGATGGCTTTTCCTTGCCAGTCTCTCTTGAAGTATGCTAAAATACTGGCGTGTTTGTGGAGCGTTTGGAGGAGGTAGAGTGCATGATCCCATTGCTCATCACCTTGCTGGTCATCTCATGCTTGGGAGTCATTGCTACGGTGCTTCTGCAGGAAGGAAAGAGCGCCGGCTTGTCGGGCGCGATCGCCGGTGGCGCGGAACAGCTGTTGGGCAAGCAGAAAGCGCGGGGTATCGATGCGCTGTTGCACCGTCTGACGATCGTATTTGGGGTGGCCTTTTTCATTCTGACGGTACTGCTAGGGTATTTCCTGTGATGGTTGCCGGATACAACGAACATTCCGTCCTTATCCATGGAACAGCAGGGAAGCGCATTTCTTTCTTGCTGTTTTTCTTTTTTCCGGATACAGTACGATCAGTACGATCATGACGTTGTTGTGCGAACAAAGAGGGGGAGTACCATGCGCATTCATGCCCGCTCGCCGGAATCTTTCTTTCTTCAGGGGACAAAACCGGTCGGCCTCCTCCTGATTCACGGGTTTACCGGTTCTTGCGCGGAAATGAGCCTCCTGGGCGACTATTTTCACCAGCGCGGGTATACCGTTCATGCGCCTCTCCTGAAAGGGCATGGGACACGGGCGGAAGATCTGGAGAGGACCACGGCGGACGACTGGTGGGCCAGTGTCCTGGAGGGGTATCAGCGGCTGAAGAGGGCAGACACTTCAAACCTGTTTGTCATCGGTTTGTCGATGGGAGGGTTGCTCGCCCTGAAATTGGCGGCCAACCAGCCCGTCCAAGGCGTCGTTGCCATGGCCGCGCCGGTCTTTGTTTACGAGCGCCTGATCGGGCTCTCCAGGTGGGTTTATCCGATTTACCGGTATCAGAAGCATATCGGCAGGGATCCCAACCCGGAGGTGGAAGCATACAAATGGAGTTATGACCGGACGCCGGTCAAGTCGGCGGCCCATCTGTACCGGTTGATGAAAGAGGTGAAAAGGCTGCTGCCGCGTATTCAGGTTCCGGCATTGATCATGCAGGGGACCCGGGACCGAACGGTGAGTCCCAGGAGTGCCCAATACATCTATGATGCGCTGGGTTCCACGGATAAACAATTACGCTGGTACAGCAATTCCGGCCATATCCTGACCCTGGACAGGGAGCGGCAGCAGGTATTTGAGGAGGTTGAGGAGTTTATCCGCCGTTGTTTGAGTGAACAATAAGAAAGAACGATATGACGGAGGAGACATAAGGAGCGAATGCAGATGCCCATGACGGAAGAGGAATTGCTGGAATTTATGCGGGAGGAAGCCTACAAGCCATTGACGATTCACGAGCTGGAGGCGGCATTTGGGCTGGAGAGTGCCGCCGACTTCAAGGAATTGGTGCAGCTGGTTACCCGGTTGGAGGAAGAAGGGAAGATTGTCCGCACCCGTTCCAACCGTTACGGCGTGCCGGAACGGATGAATCTGGTGCGCGGCCGGCTGGAGGCCCATCCCAAAGGGTACGGCTTTGTGATCCCGGAAGAGGAGGCCGAGGAAGATATCTACATTCATGCCCTGGATATGAAAGGGGCGATGCATGGCGATACGGTTTTGGTGCGGGTGCAGAAGAGAAACCGTGATGGGCGCGCGGAAGGGGAAATTGTCCGGATTCTCAAGCGGGCCAACCAGACCGTGGTGGGAACCTATCGGGATGAACGCCATTTTGGGTTTGTGATTCCGGATGACAGGCGGATCACGACAGACATTTTGATTCCCCAGGGGGCCTCCAGTCAGGCGCAGGAAGGGCAAAAAGTGGTGGTCCGAATCACCAAATATCCTGAAAAGCGCTTGAGCGCGGAAGGAGAAGTGATTGAAATCCTGGGTTACAAGCATGAGCCCGGGGTGGATATCCTTTCCATCATCCGCAAGTATGACTTGCCGGAGCAATTTCCCGCTGAGGTGCTGGCCGAGGCGGAGCAGGTGCCGGAGGAGGTCGCGGCGGAAGAGATAGCCCAGCGGAAGGATCTGCGCGGCAAATCGATTGTCACGATAGACGGGGAGGATGCCAAAGACCTGGATGATGCCGTCTCGGTCGAACGCCTCCCGAACGGCAACTGGCTTCTCGGCGTGCATATCGCCGATGTCAGTTACTATGTCAAGGAAGGGAGCGCCTTGGATCGGGAGGCCTACCGCCGAGGCACCAGTGTCTATCTGGTTGACCGCGTGATCCCCATGTTGCCGCCGCGTCTGTCGAACGGGATTTGCAGCCTGCATCCGCGGGTCGACCGGCTGACCATCAGTTGCGAAATGGAGATTAATCCGCAGGGCGAAGTGGTCAACCATGCCATTTTTCCCAGTGTGATCCGTACGGTCGAGCGGATGAGCTACCGTGATGTCTACGAGCTGCTGAAAGGAAGCGCAGACGCGGAAGGGGATGTCGCCCGCCATGAACAGCTGCGCAAGCGGTATGAGGCGCTCCTGCCGATGTTTCAGGAGATGGAACGGCTGGCTCTCACGCTACGCGCCAAACGCATGCGACGAGGCGCGGTAGATTTTGATTTCCCGGAAGCCAAGATTCTGGTGGATGCCTCCGGCAAACCGGTGGAAATCTTGCGGAAGGAGCGGACCATTGCGGAACAGATCATTGAGGAGTTCATGCTGGCCGCCAATGAGACCGTGGCAGAGCATTTTTACTGGCTGCAGCAGCCTTTTCTTTACCGGGTCCACGAAGATCCGGACAGTGACAAGATGCTTTCCTTTGCGCAGTTTATCGCCAGCTTCGGGTATCACCTCCGCGGCGTCGGCAACCGGATTCATCCAAAGGCGTTGCAGCAGGTTCTGACGGAGATTGCCGGCACCCCCGAGGAACAGGTGATCAGCACGGTCATGCTGCGCTCGCTGAAACAAGCCAGATACGACGAACAGAACCTGGGCCATTTCGGCCTGGCCGCTTCTTACTATACGCATTTCACTTCCCCCATCCGTCGCTATCCCGATTTGGTCGTGCACCGGATGATTCGCCAGGTGCTGCTGGAACGATCGATGACAGAAGAGCGGGCGGAAAAACTGCGCAAAAGGATGCCGGAAGTGGCTGAGCACGTCTCGGTCCGGGAGCGCATCGCGGTTGAGGCGGAGCGGGAAACGGAAGATTTGAAAAAAGCCCAATGGATGTCAGAGCACATTGGCGAAGCGTTTGAGGGGATTATCAGCGGCGTGACTCCCTTTGGCATATTCGTCCAGCTGCCCAACCTGGTGGAAGGACTGGTTCACGTCAGCTACATGACCGATGATTATTATCACTACCTGGACAGCCAATATGCGTTGGTCGGGGAACGTACCGGGAAAATGTATCGGATCGGCGATGAGGTGCGTGTCCGCGTGCTGGCGGTGGACGAGGATGAGCGGCGGGTGGAATTTGAGCTGATTGAAGGCAAGGTTCGCAAGCGCAAAAAGAAAGCGCAAGCCAAAGTGATCATCGCATCCCAGGCGAAAGAAACGTCCAAAAGGAAAGGGAAAAAGGCAAAGGGGAAGCAGAAAAAGCAACGGATGTAAAGAAACAAAGAAACAGCATTTTTCTTTGGGAGGGACGAAACGATGGGGAAGGGAATCGGAAAAGTGATCGCGCAAAACCGCAAGGCCACACACGATTATTTTATTGAGGAGACCTACGAGGCGGGGATGGTGCTGAAAGGAACGGAGATCAAGTCCATTCGCGCCGGCCGGGTCAACCTCAAAGACAGCTTTGCCCGCGTTGAAGACGGCGAAGTGTTTCTCTATGGTTTGCACATCAGTCCTTATGAACAGGGAAACCGGTTCAACCACGACCCGGAACGGACCCGCAAATTGCTGCTTCACAAGGAGGAGATTCGCAAGCTGATCGGGGCGACCAAGGAGAAAGGATACGCGCTCATTCCCCTGAAAATTTACATTCGAAACGGGTTTGCCAAGGTGGAACTGGCGCTGGCGAAAGGGAAAAAGCTGTACGACAAGCGCCAGGCGATGGCCAAACGGGACGCGCAGCGCGAGATCGAACGGGCCTTCCGGGAGCGGCAAAAGATATAATGAGCAGGGGAAATCGGGGTGCATGTCAGGATGCGTGTGGTGGAGATGTTGCCTGCGGAGTTGCAGAAGAAATTGGAACAAGGGGAACCAATCCAGATCATCGATGTCCGTGAACCGGAGGAGGTGGCCATGGGGATGATTCGCGGTGCCCGCCACATTCCTCTGGGAGAACTGCCTTATCGCATGAAAGAGATCGATTCCGACACGGAGGCTGTGTTGGTCTGCAAAATTGGCTACCGCAGCAGAATCGCCTGCCAATATCTCATGGCACAAGGCTATACCAACGTCAAAAATTTGCTTGGCGGGATGCTGGCTTGGTCAGATGAGGCAGGGAGAAAAATACGCTTGACAGACAAATAACAAGTGATATTATTGCTTTATCGCAAATAATTTGTACACATATCATTTGTATTCAAATCATTAACAGGGAAGATAATAACCCATGCAAAAGGGTGGATTTCGTTGAAGATGGGATTGAAAAAGTCGGAATCATCAAAATTACATTATGGATGGCTTGTCGTATTGATCGTGTTTGTGACCCTGATGATATCGGCCGGGATCCGTTCTATCCCGGGCATCTTTATCATGCCTTTCGAAGAGGAGTTCGGCTGGAGCCGTTCCGAAGTATCCACCGTCGTCGCGATCAATATTTTTTTATATGGTCTTACAGGTCCTTTTGCCGCGGCATGGATGGAACGTTTCGGCATTCGCCGAACGATGGTGGCTTCCCTGCTGCTATTGGCAGTGAGTCTGTCGCTGACGCCGTTTATGAACGCATTGTGGCAATTTGACTTTCTCTGGGGCATTGTTGTGGGCGTGGGGGTAGGCGCACTGGCGAATGTGCTGGGCGTGACGGTGGCCAACCGGTGGTTCGTCAAACAGAAAGGTCTTGTGGTCGGGATGCTTACGGCGAGCGCTGCGACCGGGCAGTTGCTGTTTCTGCCTTTGTTGGCGAAAATCACGGAGGAGGTTGGCTGGCGGTATTCGGTTTATGCCGCTGTTGCCGCCCTGGTTGTGTTGTTGCCGATCGTTGCCGTATGGATGCGGAATCACCCCTATGATATAGGCGTGGCGCCTTATGGCAGCGACCAATTGGTCAAACCGCCTGCATTCCAAGGGAATCTGTTCCTTGAACCGTTTCGTGTTCTTCGCATTGCTTATCGGAGCAAAACGTTCTGGCTGCTTGCGGGTTCGTTTTTCATCTGTGGGTTCACGACGAACGGATTAATCGGCACGCATCTTATCGCCGCTTGCGGCGATTTTGATATTTCGATGGTGACGGGGGCAGGGCTGCTTGCCTTAATGGGCGTTTTTGACCTTCTTGGCACGACCATATCGGGCTGGCTATCCGACCGTTTTGACAACCGCTTGCTTTTGTTCTGGTACTATGGTCTTCGCGGCCTATCCCTGATTTATTTGCCGCAGGCGTTGGGGCTCGGGCCAATGCATCTATTCGTCTTCGCCGTATTCTATGGTTTGGATTGGATTGCTACGGTACCGCCTACGGCAAAACTGACGACCGAGGCCTTCGGTAAGGAGCGTGCAGGCATGGTATTCGGCTGGATTGTCGTGTCCCACCAGCTGGGAGCCTCAACGGCGGCTTATTTCTCAGGGGTGTTGCGGGATTGGTTTGGAGATTATATCATGGCTTTCGTCTTGGCCGGATTCCTTTGTTTTTGCGCGGCCATGATGTCCACCAGGATTCGGATGGCCGATACGGCGATCCAAAGAGGGCTGAGCGTATAGTTGCGAAATTGCATGTCATTGTCCTGAGATCAAATGAAAATTTGGCGCTTCGGAGAGAGTGGTCCAATCATGGAAAGGATTGAAGACTGCATCAACTTTCTTTTGGGGAAAGCTTATCAAAAAGCGAACCAACTGAGCAAACAAAAGTTGAGCTCCTACAATCTTACTTCTGTGCAGTTTGCAGTGTTGCATTTACTGTGGGAAAAAGATGGCCGGCATGCTGCTGAATTAGGTGAGCGTCTGCTGCTGGATGGGGCCACCATGACCGGTCTATTGGATCGCCTGATTCAAAAAGGGCTCATTGTCCGCCGCCCAGATCCGAATGATCGCCGCGTCAATCGGATATATCTCACCAATAAGGGAAAGCGGTTGGAGCAAAAGTTGAATCAAAAGATGGACGAGGCGAATGAAGAACTATTAAAGCACTTTACAGAGGCGGAAGTGGCGTCATTAAAGCGGATGTTGGCCAAAATCGGCGGAGTGAACAAGTGACGTTGTCAGCGGGACCGGATTGGGCCATTCGGCGCCAGGGGAGTCTGCGCGATGGCCAAAGCGAGCGATGGCGGAGTGAGTATTGATCTTTTTGACAAGGTAGCATATAATAATAAGCCCAGACAGGGAGTGGCGCTGATCATCGACATGAGATCTTGAGCCTCTACCAAGGTTGAACCATGAACAAGGGGGCGTTTTGGGATTCGACGGGGGTGTTACGTGCATCAGTAGCGAGCCAAGGGGCCGCGACCTTGTCTAACGCGGAGCCAAATGTAAACGGCAAAAAACAAGAATCTCTCGCACTGGCTGCTTAAGCTGTGCGGCTCCATCCCGCCATCGCCCACGTGGCGGACATGGGGCTCAACCCTTGTGGGCTAGCCTTCCAGCCTGTTCCCGGCTGGTAGGCGAACAGAAGGGAACTCGTCTGGCGAAAGGCCTGTCACTGGGCAATTCGCTGGATTAAATCGCAATACAGTGACTGCGCTCGGAGAAGCTGGTGTGAACGTTGCCTCCGGACAGGGGTTCGACTCCCCTCGCCTCCACCATGTCATGAAAAGCCCGACCTCATGCGGTCAGGGCTTTTCTTATGCCCGAAATCGATTCATTGCCGACGTCACGCGTTGGATGAAAAAGGCGGTCGACTATCCCCGTCGACCGCCTACGCCTAAAATGGATATAGGTTCAGTTCCCAGTTCCGAAAAAGGCACGATAAGCAATGCGGATCGTTACTCCGTTTTATGAGCCGTTTATTTTTTCCATTACGGCAAAGTAATTTTGTTCATTATCTGCAAAGTTAAACACTCTGCCGGAAGGCATATTTACAATTTCTCCGACTTTGACATTTTTATTTGATAAGTCTCTATGCAATTCATCGATATTTTCCGAAAAAAACAATAAAGAAGGTGTGCCAAGATTTAATTCGGGTTCCATTTTCGCGACGAATTCCTTATTATGGAGAACGATGCTTGTTTCTGTGCGCTTTGTCGGAGCAATTTCAATCCATCTCATTCCTTGACCGTGATTTTCTTCAGAAATGACACTGAATCCCATTTTTTCTGTCCAAAATTTCACTGCCTCATCCTGGTTGTTTACATACAACATGATTTGACCGACTTTACTAATCATATACTTTTCCGTACCTTCTCATAATAATTTAAAATCAAATAATAAAGAAAACATCAAAGCCGCTGCTCCGATTCCTTTCCATCGCCAAAGTTTCTGATATCTAATGACAGCTTATTCCGACACCGGGCGGTTGATTAAACAAATTTTTGTCGTACCGATTTTGACGGGTCAAGCGCTATATTGCCATTTCCCATAAGCGCCGTGCCGACCAGCAAAAGGGTCCGCTATCCCGCTTAACCCCCTTTCCGGCTTGTCTCCATTGCTTCCTTATATCATAACATGTAAAATGCGTCGTGCATACTTTCCGTTAGCGTCATTTGAATCATCGTTGCGTCATACCTTTGCCAGAGTGATGTGCGCGGCAGGGCAGATCGCGGAGAGGGGAACATGGTTTCGGGAATGCTGAACGATAGCTCTGTGCATCGTTTTCAGATGGAGGGAGATAATATCATTGGCTTGGGGCGGCTACGCCAGCCAGCCGATGCAATCCACTCAAGTTCGCCTAGGAGGGGAAATCATGGCCAACGTGTCGATGGTGATGAACCAGTTGCATCAGATTCAGCAAATCTTCAACCAGGCACAACAAGCAGAGCAGCAGATCCGGTCTCAGATTCAGCAGTTGGCACAGGTGGAACAACAAAATTCGCAGCAATTGTTCCAGCTTGGCCAACGAGAGCAAGATACCGTGCAACAGTTGCAGCAGCTCTATCAGCAACAACAGCAAATCTGGAAGTCGATCCAGCAGTGCGAGCAGCTGATCATGCAAGCGGAACAGCAAATGAGATTGTTTCAGGGAGTGGTTCAGCCTTCGGCCACTTCCCAAACGCAAACCGGTTATTATACAGGTGCGCCGTATCAAACCACTTCCACTTACAGATCCTATAACCAGTATCGGCAACAATAACGCTTTTTTTGGGAGAAAATGGGAAAGAGACTGCCTTCGGCATGGGGCAGTCTCTTGCGT
This sequence comes from Bacillus thermozeamaize, assembly GCA_002159075.1. Lineage (NCBI taxonomy): Bacteria > Bacillati > Bacillota > Bacilli > Caryophanales > Bacillaceae > Bacillus > Bacillus thermozeamaize. Next base: position 23,912 of record LZRT01000066.1, on the reverse strand, counting down.
TTGCGATGGATAGCGGCGGGTGAAGACAGCCGTCTATTGGGGAGGCGTTGTCTCTTCGGGTGAAGACGGGCCGCCGTCATTCGGGGGTGGCGCCGGCACGGCCGGAACGCCTGCCTCAGCCCAGGCCGACTCTTTTCCTGCGACGTCAACGGCGGTCACCCGGTACAGATACATGCCCGCAGCAGAATCCGTGAATTGGAGCGGTTCGCCTGCGAGGACGGCACCCACTTTGACAAAATGCTGTCCATCACTGGAGCGGTATACGCGGTAACCCACGACATCCGATTCCGGATTGGCTTGCCAGGCCAGGGTGGCTCCCTGAAGGACCACCCCTCTGGGGGCGGATGGGGGATGGCCGTCATCCTGGCGTGGATCCATCTTGTTCGGCAAGGTATCTTTCCAATCCAGCGGCCTGTACCTGTCCGCGGAACCGCCGGGAGGAACGTAATAGGGCTGCCGTTTGATGAACACGCCCTCCCGTACCATGTCCGCCGGCGTGGCTTCCTGCGCCAGGTAGTTTTCATTGTTGTAAAAGACGAGACGGGCCTTGACGTGGACGTCGCAGCTTTCTTTCGGCAGATGGTCGCGTTCAAACCAATCGGTGGTCAGGGTTCCGGCCAGGCGGCAGAGATCGGTGGGCAATTTGCCCGACAGTGAACAGACCGTTTGCTTCACCAGACCGTCCGGTTTGGGGAACGTGGCCTCCTTGGGAGAAAGGCTGGGATCCAATTCCATCAGACGATTGAACAGCAGCACCCAGATTTTCTTGGCGCGGTTGGCATCGCTCATTCTGTGGTTGATTTCATAGCCTGTCCACACCCCAAGCGAGATTTCCGGGGTGTAGCCGATGAACCAGAGATCCACGTTCCGGTTGGTGGTTCCGGTTTTCCCTGCCAGATCCCTTTTGATTTTCAGCTTGTTGTATATTTGTGAGCGGGCTGTTCCTTCCGTCACCACGGTGCGCAACATGTCCGTGATGAGATAGGCGGTCTGTTCCCGGAAGACCGGTTTCTTTTGCACCTTGTGCTGGTAAATCAGCTCGCCGTTCGGTCCCTCGATCCGTTCGATCAGGTAAGCGTCGATAAAATTTCCCTGGTTGGCAAATGTGGCATAGGCGTTGGTGATCTCCTCGACAGTCAGCCCGTAAGCCAATCCCCCGATCACGCCGGTCTGGGCGGCATAGTCCCCTTCGGTGAGGGTGTTGACGCCCAGTTCCTTGACGTATTTCAAGCCCTCCTGGATGCCCAAAAGATCGTTGTACACCTTCAGGGCAGGAATGTTGTAGGATTTGTTCAGGGCGTGACGGGCGGTCATCAGCCCGTGATATTTGCCGTCGTCGTTTTTCGGGATGTGTCCGGAAAGCACAATCGGGGTGTCGTCGATGGCGGAAGCAGGCTGCAGCTTTCCTTCTTCAATGGCGGGTGCATAGGCCGCCAGCGGCTTCATGGCCGAGCCGGGCTGTCTTGGCGACGTGGCGAAATTGACCTGGGAGATGTCAAAGCCTCTCCCTTCAACCATTCCAAGTATCGCGCCCGTCTTGTTATGGATGAGGACGGCCCCGACCTGTTCAGGAGCATTGGTGATTTTGCGGCCATCCGAAGCCGTGTAACTTTTGTTCGGGCCGAAATTTTTCGGGTTTTGGGCGATTTCCTGCATCGCATCATAGATTTTTTTATCAATGGTGGTGATAATGCGGTAACCGCCGCGCAGCACTTCCTGCCGTGTCTTGTTTAAGGCCTCTTGATAATTGGGATCGTCCCGCCGGATGCCCTTTTGTTCCAACAGTACCTCGGCAGCCCGTTTTTCGATTTCCATCGTCAGATAGGGATACCGTTCAAATGCTTTGGGAGTGCGCTTGGCCAGCGAAGAGGCGATGTCAAAGGCAAGCGCCTCTTGGTATTCTGCAGGCGTGATGAAGCCCATTTCCAGCATCCGGTTGAGGACCGTCTTCTGCCGTTCCAGCCCGCGTTTGATGCCGTCTTCCTTGAAGGGGGTGTAGGCGGCCGGATTTTGCGGGATGCCGGCCAAGTAGGCGGCCTGGGCAAGGTTCAACTGGTCCACATCGACGCCGAAGATCCCCTTGGCGGCTGCCTGCACGCCATATACATGCGTGTTGTTGGCGCTGGGTCCGAAGTAGATTTCGTTCAGGTAGGCGGTCAGGATTTCTTCCTTGGACATGATCCGGGTGAGGCGAAGCGCCAGAAAGATCTCTTTCGCCTTGCGCGCGTACGTTTGGGAAGGATCTTCCAGCACCGCGAGCTTAATCAGCTGCTGTGTGATGGTGCTGCCCCCGGTCTGCACAGGCGCGCGGGTGAGCTGCTGCAGCACTGCGCGCGCGAGACCGCGCACATCTATCCCCGGGTTTTCGAAAAAGGTGCGATCCTCTGTGGCGATGAAGGCTTTGATCAGATGTTCCGGAACTTGATCCAGCGTGACGTTTTTCCGGTCTTCATCTGTTCGCAATTGTCCGATTAATGTTCCGTCGCGAAAGTAGATGAAAGTGGTCTGGTGGTTGTTGGTGACCAGGTTGATCATTTCCTCCCGCCCCAGAACGGGCTGATCCTTGACCAACGCGCTGACCAGCCCAAAACCGGCGCCGGCGGCAAATACCGCCCCTGCCAATCCGAGATAGACAAGCAGCCCGAACGTGATGGCAGCTGTCCGGAGAAGCCGGCGCCACGGGAACGGCTGTCCGGCGGGCTGGGATGGTTCCTGTTTCTCCTTATCCTGCTCCATGCGCTTCCTACCCCCTTGTTTAAACAGGATCATTATACCATAAGTTCTAGATTGCTTGATGAAATGGTAAAAATCTTCCAGCGAGATCAGGGGGTAGAGTGGTCGCCTCGTTTGCTCTGGGGGGCCATCTGGCATTACAATGAGTATTGAAACATCCTTTGAGGAGGAACCGTGGATGAGAGTAGGGTACGTTGGTCTGGGAAAAATGGGGCTGCCCATGGCGAAAAATCTGCTGAAAGCCGGTTATGAGGTCTGGGTCGTCAGCCGTTCACGAGGCCCGATTGAGCAAGCCTTGGCGGCCGGGGCAAAGGAGGCGGCCAGCCCGGCAGACCTGGCCAGCCGGGTGGATGTGGCCCTCACTTGTGTTCCGCTGCCGCAGACAGTGGAAGAAATTTATCTGGGGGAAAACGGCCTTCTGGCAGGTGCTCATGAAGGATTGATTCTGGCCGATCACAGTACGGTGGGGCCGGAACTGAACCGGAAGATCGAGGCTGCGGCCAGAGAAAAAGGCGTGGCTTTTCTCGATGCGCCAGTCAGCGGCGGACCGATGGGGGCAGAGGCGGGCACGCTGAGTATTATGGTAGGTGGAGACGAGTCGGCCTTTCAGAAAGTTTTGCCCGTTTTTCGGGCGATGGGACGGCATGTGGTCCACTTTGGCCCGAGTGGCAGCGGCAGTGTGGTGAAGCTGCTGAACAATATGCTGGTGGGGGTTCACGAGCTGGCATTGTCGGAAGTGTTGCTGATGGCCAGCAAAGCCGGGATCGATATTCACCAGCTGTATGAATTGCTGATGAACAGCACCGGGGCCAGTGCGATGCTTGCGCGGAGTTTTCCGTTTATTGCCGAGCGGGATTTTGCGGCCCGTTTCAGCATTGACCTATTGTTGAAGGATCTGGGGCTGCTCTTGGAGATGGCGGGCCAGCTGGGCATTCAGCCGAAAACCGGTCAGTTGGCTTATGAAGCCGTTGCGGCGACCAAAGCTTCCGGATATGGAGAGCTGGATGTCGCCAGCATCCTGTTGCCTCTGGAAGAAGCATACGGCGTCAAGGTGTGCGCTGGCGAGAAGACAGAAGAGAGGAAGGATGGATAGGCTGTCGCCTCGGAGGTCTAGGCAGACGGGGAATTTGCATGCGAGAGGAGGATGGACAGATGGGGGAAGGACCGTCGGGTTGGACGCCTGAAAAAGCCTTTGAAAAACTGCAGGAAATCTATACCGACAAGTTGATGCAGGATGAAAAGCGGTGGGTGTTGCGGTTGCTGGAAAACCGGCTGCGCCGGCTGTTGCAGGATCTCGGTATTGAAGAGGCCCTGGAACCGTACGAAAAGCGGCTGACATTTTTCCGGGAATTTGCCCACATTCCCGGGGACAGCATCTTCGATTCCATCCAGTATGTATTCAATCTGGTCCGCGGCAACAAGGAGCCGGATCCGGGTGTGACCCAGATGCATCTGAACCGGATATACCATGCGTTGTTCACTCCGCCCGGGCTGAAAAATCCGTGCATCCCGGAAACGTTCTGGATGACGCCGCTGGGGATCGCTTGCCAGGTTGCCGAAAAAGGAGTGGAATCGGTGTATCCACTCCTCGACGAACTGGAACTGGATGAGCGGTAGCCGGCTTAAAATTGAAGGTATCTGACGTTTCCCGCCGCCTGTTCCTGCTGTTCGGAAGGGCGTGGCCTTTTTTTTAGGATAAACTCCGCGATGTCTTCCGGATGACGGTGGGTCCACTGCGGCGGAATGTAGCCGTTGTAGGGATGATAAAGAAAATATTCCAGCATCCATTCCAGCAATTCCTCAAAGGGGTGAAGAGGATACCGCTTTCTGATCAGGATGCGCAGGACGGACCAGAGAAGGCCAGGGGTCATGCCGCGTTCCAGCAATTCCTGCACCAGCTCGGGTGCATGGCTCTTCGCCTGTTCCAGCCATTTGACGACGCCTTGGAAACTGAGCAGCTGTTCCAGCTTGAGGTAACAGATTTGACGGATGTGGTCCAGCAGCCTTTCTTCGTCTTCGGCTGCCTCAATGGATGTATCTTCAAACAGGCTTCCCTCACCAGCTGGCTGTCCGCGAAGGAGTATCCGATATTGTTTGGGCTGGCAATCATCACCGCGGCGAATCCGGATCGGAGGCAGAAAAACGCCGGTTTTGGCAAGCACCTCCTTGCGCAATTCCTGGACGCGGCCGGTGAATGACGAGCCGGTACATAGCCGTTCGTACAGTTCATTGCCCATTTGCAAGGTCAGGACATCCGCTTTTTGCTGTTGATAGGCTTCTGCAGGACTCCATTCATTCATTTTGCTCAGGACCCCCTTTCAACAACATCGGTGGCCTCTTCTATCGCACCTCGGTATTTATGTGAGAGATGTCGCTGATGGGCATGGGATCAGTTCACAAATTTGTTCACATATGATCATTTTATGTGTTCATTTGAAAGATGTCTATATACGGGGTGTCCGCGGTTCTCAGCCGAGTTTCGCCGATTTTCAGCTTCTTTTAAGGTTTGTCTGGCAAGATGAAGTTGAAAAACCTTAGAGCAGGGAAGTGATGTGGGATGTCAGACTTTGATCGGAAACCGGAGGAATCTCTGGCAAACCAGGTATCGATGCGCGAGGGAGGGGCCGTTGAACCGGCCAGCACCTGGAGGACCGTTCCCGCCCCGCGTTCCAAGCGGCGATTTCCCTGGGTTCCGGTGCTGCTCGCCTTTGTGTTCGGCGTGGTGCTGGTGTCAGGTGTCGTGATGTGGATCGGCAATGCGCAATTTTTCGCCGCCAAGGAGCCGGGGGAACAGGAGACGAATTTGTCACAAGCACCGCAAGCGACGGAGGAACCCACCTCCATGCCCGTGGTGTATCCGAATCACATTGCTGACATCGTGGACAAGGCAGGCCCGGCCGTGGTGAAGATTGATACGAAGGTGACGACGGAACAGTCTCAACCCTTGAATCCCTTTTTCAACGATCCTTTCTTCCGCCAGTTTTTCGGCGATACAGGACCTGGCCAGCAACGCGTGCAGGAGGGCATGGGGTCGGGATTTATCATTTCGGAAGACGGCTATATCCTGACCAACCAGCATGTGGTGTCGGGCGCTTCCGAGATCCTGGTGACGGTGGTCGGTTACGAAGAACCGTTTAAGGCGCAACTGGTCGGCGAGGATTTTGACCTGGATTTGGCGGTGATCAAGATCAAGGCGCCAAAACCGTTGCCCACGCTGAAGATGGGAGATTCGGACAAGGTGAAGGTGGGCGAATGGGTGATCGCCATCGGCAACCCCTACGGCCTGGATCACACGGTGACCGTTGGCGTTGTCAGCGCCAAGGGAAGGCCTGTCAATATTCCCACCGAACAGGGGATGCGCCGCTACAAAAATCTGATGCAGACCGATACGGCGATCAACCCGGGCAACAGCGGCGGGCCGCTCCTGAACCTGAATGGGGAAGTGATCGGGATCAATACGGCCATCAATGCCAATGCCCAGGGGATCGGTTTTGTCATACCCACTTCGACGATCCGGCCGGTGCTGGATGAACTGATCGAAAAAGGAAAAGTGATCCGGCCCTTCCTTGGCGTCACTGTTCAGGACGTCACACAAGAGCTGGCCGAGTATTTCAACCTGAAAGAGGCTGCCGGTGCGATTGTGACCGATGTGGTTCCGGGCAGCCCGGCGGACCAGGCAGGCCTTCGGCGCGGTGATGTCATTTTGAGCATTGATGAACGTCCGGTGAAAAACGCCGAAGATCTGGTCAACCAGATTCAATCCAAGAAGGTGGGAGCCAAGTCGGTGCTCCTGTTGTCGAGGGAAGGGCAGACCATGTATGTCCAGGTGACCATTCGTGAGAAATAATCCATCGAGGTGAAGAGGGTGGGAAGGGAAACCATTCTCGTCGTGGACGATGACCTGAAGATCACCGCCCTGCTGCGGCGGGTTTTGGCGGCTGACGATTACCAGGTCCGGACGGCCAATGATGGGCAAAGCGGGCTTGCGATGGCCCTGGATGAAGAAGTGGATTTGGTGGTGCTGGATGTGATGCTTCCCGGAGTCTCCGGCTGGGAGATTTGCCGCCTGATTCGGCAAAAACGCTCGGTTCCCATCCTGATGCTGACGGCTAAGGGCCAGGTGGAAGACAAGGTGAAGGGCCTCGACAGCGGCGCCGACGATTACCTGGTCAAGCCCTTTGCCCTTGAAGAGTTTCTCGCACGCGTCCGCGCCTTGCTGCGGCGCCGGCGCACATCAGGGGAGGCTGGAGTCGCCAGGCAGGAGAGGGAATGGTTGCAGTTTGCCGATCTGCGGCTGAATCGCCTGTTGCGGGAGGCGGAGCGGGGAGGTCGGAAGATCAGCCTGACGTCCAAGGAATACGAATTGCTGAGCTGTTTTCTGGAGCACCCGAATCGGGTGCTTTCCCGTGACTTTTTGATGGAGCGCGTCTGGGGATATGACTTTGAAGGCGAATCCAATGTCCTTGAAGTATACATCGCCAATTTGCGGCAAAAATTAGAGGAATCAGGAGAGTCTCGCCTGATTCACACGGTGCGCGGGGTAGGCTACGTTCTCCGGGAGGGATGAGCATGCACGTCCATCTGTCGATTCGCTGGCGGCTGACTTTGTGGTACTGTGCCATCCTGATCCCGGCGTTGTTGCTTCTGGGGTCCTTTGTCTATCTGTTGGTTGCCCGCACCCTGGCCCTGGAGTTGGATAACCACCTTAACACGACGGCACAAGAGGTGGAAAAGACGATTCGCGTGGTTTCTTCTTTTCCTTTCCCATGGGAAAATCTGGTTCTTCCGGACGTGAATGTGTTCGCCGACCCGGACACCTTCTTGCAGGTGGTGGATTTCTCGCGGAATGTGATAGTTTCCAAATCCCGCAACCTGGGGAATCAGACGCTCCCGGTTCGCGCCTCGACGATTCAACGGGCTGCCGCCGGGGAGCGGTTTTATCAGACGTTGACCGTGGATGGACAGTCGATTCGCCTGTACAACGTGCCGCTCAAGCTGGATGGCCAGCTGGTGGGCTTGCTGCAGGTGGGCAGCCCCCTCTCCGGCATGAAGCGTTCCTTGCAAAACCTGCGCTGGGCCTTGTTTGCCGGGGGGTTGATCATGCTCGGCCTGACGGGCGCTGTCGGCTGGTGGATGGCACATCAGGCCCTGCGCCCCATCGAACAGATCGCCCAGACGGCCGCTGAGATCCAGGAAGGGAAAGACCTGGCCCGGCGCATTGCCGTCCCGCCCATCCGTGACGAACTGGGCCAGCTGGCAGAAACGCTGAACTCCATGCTGGAAAGGCTGGAGCAGGCTTACCGCAGCCTTGCCGAATCCCATCATTTCCAGCGCCGCTTCATCTCTGACGTTTCTCACGAGCTCCGCACGCCTCTGACCACCATTAAGGGAAATCTGGATCTGCTTTACCGTCTGCGTGCCGGAAAGGAACAGACGGACGGGGATGCTGCCGGGCATCAGACAGCGGCGGAGCGTGGGCTCAAGCTGGACCCTGATGATGAGCTGGAGATGCTGAATGACGCACGGACGGAAGTGGACCGGATGATCCGCCTGATCCAAGACTTGCTGACGCTGGCACAGGCGGATACCGGCGTCGGTTTTGAACTGAAGCGGGTGAAAGTGGCTGACTGGCTGCCGCAGAGCCTGCGTCTGGCGGAGCGGCTTCCCCGTAGCGCTGCCGTGACCTATCAGACCGAGATTGACCCGGCGCTTTTGGAACGCACCCATCTGGCCGACACCGATGCGTTGCAGCAGCTGGTTTACATTCTGGTCGAGAATGCATTCAAATACACGCCCCAGGGCAAGGTGACCGTTACCGCCAGTGCAGCGGGGGAGATGCTGCAATTGCTCGTCGAGGATACCGGAATAGGGATGCCTCCCGAGGTGCAAAAACACATTTTTGAACGCTTTTACCGGGCTGACCCGGCGCGCAGCACGCCCGGCACGGGACTGGGCCTGTCGATCGCCGAACGTATCGTCGCCGCACACCGGGGCAAGATTGAAGTGAACAGCCGGGAGGGAGAGGGCAGTTGTTTCCGGGTGCTCTTGCCCTTGCAAACGGCAGAAAATTGCTTGCCAGTCCTGATGGAGTCAGATATGATGGGGAAAAGGGGAGGGATGGCAAATGAACGTGATTAAAATTTCCCCGCGCGGATACTGTTACGGCGTGGTGGATGCCATGGTGTTGGCTCAGCAGGTTGCCAGTGATGCTTCGTATCCGCGACCCGTTTACATCCTCGGAATGATCGTGCACAACAGTCATGTGGTGGAGGCATTTCGCCAACAGGGGATCATCACTTTGGATGGTGAAGACCGTCTCTCCCTGCTGGATCAGATCGATCAGGGAACCGTCATTTTCACGGCTCACGGGGTCTCGCCCCAGGTACGGGCCAAGGCGGCCGCCAAGGGGTTAACCGTAGTGGACGCCACCTGTCCGGATGTGATGAAAACCCATCGGCTGATTGAAGAGAAGGTGGCCGACGGATATGTCGTCATCTACATCGGCAAAAAGGGACATCCTGAACCGGAAGGGGCCGTCGGCGTGGCCCCCGACAAGGTGTTCCTGGTGGAAAATGAAGAGGATGTCCGGAATCTGGACTTTCATCATGACAAGATCATCGTGACCAACCAGACGACCATGAGCCAGTGGGATACCCGGCATCTGATGCAGCTGATCGTGGAAAAGTACCCGCAGGCTGAGGTGTATAACGAAATCTGCCTGGCAACCCAGCAGCGTCAGGAGGCGGTTGCGGAGCAGGCTGAGGGTGCGGATTTGGTGATTGTGGTCGGTGATCCGCGCAGCAACAATTCCAACCGCCTGGCCCAGGTGGCGCAAGAGATCGCCGGTGTGCCTGCCTATCGGGTAGCGGATGTCACGGAGATTGACCCGGAATGGCTCAAGGGTATCCGCACGGTGGCCGTCACTTCCGGAGCATCTACGCCGACACCGATCACCAAAGAGGTGATTGACTACCTGGAACAGTTTGACCCGGAACGGCCGGAAACCTGGCAAATCCGGCGAACGGCGCAGCACACCCGTCTTCTCCCCCGTTCGCGGACTGGGAACGAAAGCGTCTTGAAGGGTTGAGTTTTGGCAGATTGAATCTTATAATGGTAAACCACTTGGACTGGCACAATGCCAGTTTTTTCTTACTAACATAAAATATGAACAGTTTTTTCGCGTTTTGAATCGGCAGGTGTAGGAAACCCTATCATCAGAACGCCAGGGAGGAACGTGTCCAAATATGGAACCGAAACAGCCCACCCGATCAGATTTCTCTGCGCGAACGGAGCAGGCGGTAAGTCAACGAGCGGAATGGATCAGGCGTTATGAAGGGAATCCCATCTTGACGAAAAAACAGGTTCCCTACCCGGTGGAAACGGTTCACAATGCGGGGGTCGTCAAACACGACGGCCGGTATATCATGCTGTTTCGCGCCCATCAGCGGAATGGCCGCTCGATCATCGGGCTCGCCGAGAGCCCGGATGGCTACCACTTTACCGTACGTCCGGAACCTTTTCTTACACCCGCCACCGAAGGGGATTTTGCCCTCTATGAGGAGTTTGGCTTGGAGGATTTGCGGATTTGCCCTTTGGAAGGGGAATATCTGCTGACATACAGTGCCTATTCGCGGTATGGGGTACGCATTGCCCTGGCCAAAACCCGTGATTTTGAGCGTGTGGAGCGGGTTGCCCTGATTTCGCAGGCGGACATGCGAAACGTGGTGATCTTTCCGGAAAAAATAAACGGCCGCTATGTCCGTCTCGACCGGCCGCACACGCACATCGCTCCCTGGTCCATCTGGATTTCCTACTCACCAGACTTGATTCATTGGGGAGATTCGAAAGTGGTCATTCAGCCGGCGCCGTATCATTGGGACGAGATGAAGGTGGGCCCCGGCGCGACGCCGATCAAGACGCCGCATGGCTGGCTCAATATTTACCATGGCGTGTTTGAGACGATGGATGGCGCCATCTACCGCCTGGGAGTGGCCTTGCATGACTTAAACGATCCTTCCCGGATCCTTGGGGTGGCTGATGAGTGGGTGCTGCAGCCCGAAGATCCATGGGAAGTGACGGGTTATGTGCATAACGTGGTGTTTACCTGTGGAGCGGTGCCGGAAGAGGATGGGACGGTGAAGATCTACTGGGGAGGAGCAGACACGGTCATGTGTGTGGGAGTTGCCGAGATCGAGCAGCTGGTCCAGCTCTGCCTGAAGCATCCCCGGCCGCCGCTTCGCTAGCAGGATCGTGTAATGTGCCCAGAGTTTGCCATGATCCATAGGGGGAATGAGCGAAAGGATGGGGTGAACATGACGCTGAAACAGGAAGCACTGATGGCCAGAAGGAGAACGGAGATACGAAATCCGGATTGTACGCGAATCATCGCCAAATTCTTCCTTCCCGGCGACGAACACCGTGTCCGGGGGATCATCCAAAGGGTTCTGGCACTTTCGGAAGATGAGGTTCAGGCGATGTTGGATCAGGTGATGAAGGAGTTTTCCCATCGCCACCGCCGCTTCCGGCACATCCTGGAAAAGCATTTTCACGCGGTTACCTCGCTGGTTCCGGTTCCCGATACGCTTTCAGAAGCCAGAAAGCTGCTGTTGGGCGCCTATTTTACGAATGAATACTCGGTCCAATGCGCCGGACTGTTTAATCCGTCCATTGTTCCGCACCCGGATCAGTCGGGGATGAAGGCGGACAGCTTGCGCTTTATCATGTCTTTCCGCAGCATCGGAGAAGGTCATATTTCCTCGCTTGAGTTTCGCAGCGGGATTCTGGATGAGGACAGCGAAATCATTCACGAATCGATCAGCCCTTTTCTGGAAATGCCGGATGTGGTGTTTCCGCAGGACGTGGATCGTTCGCTGCTGATTGCCCGTTTAAGCGAAGAAGGCCTGAGCCAGTCCGTCCAGGAGCAATTGCAAAAAAAATTGCCGAAGCGATGCAGGAAGGATGAGCTGGTGCAATTGGCCAAGAGTCTTTCTTTGCCGGAAGAAGAGAAAAACGGTCTGTCCGAGAAATTGGTAAAAGTGGCGGATTGGTTTCTTCAAAACAATTATGAGATTCGGTTTGATCCGGAGACCCAACTGTCTGAACGAGTGATTTATCCCATTTCCCCCAATGAGTGCAAGGGGCTGGAAGATGCCCGTTTCGTCTATTTTCAGGAAGATGACGACAGCGTCACCTATTATGCCACCTACACCGGTTACAACGGCTACACCATTCAACCGAAATTGCTGGAGACCAAGGATTTCGTCACCTTCAAGGTGACGACGATGGCCGGCCCGGCCGTGACCAACAAGACCATGGCGCTGTTTCCCCGGCGCATAGGCGGCAAATATGCCATGCTTTCCAGGCAGGATGGCGAAAGCATGCACATCATGTTTTCCGACAACTTGTATGTATGGCAAGAATCGGAAGTGATTCGCACCCCCTCCAGCCCATGGGAATTGATTCAGATCGGCACGGGCAGTCCGCCGATTGAAACGGAAGAGGGATGGCTGGTCGTCAATCACGGTGTCGGGCCGATGCGGAAGTATTGTATCGGTGTGGAATTGCTGGATCTCGAGGATCCGCGAAGGGTCATCCGCCACCTTGAGGAACCGATTCTCTCGCCGAACGAAAAGGAACGGGAAGGGTATGTCCCCAACGTCGTCTACACGTGCGGGGCGTTGATCCACGGCGGGGAATTGATCATTCCCTATGCCATGTCGGACTGGGCTTCGGGAATTGCTTCCATTCCGGTGAAGCCATTGCTGGATCAGTTGGTCGAGCCAAGATAAGGCCCCCTCTTCCTCTTCCTTTCCTTTTTTTCTTTTTTGTTTTCTGATTTTTTATTCGTCCAATTCCTCAGGCGCGCAGACGACTCGGTTTCCTCCTGCCCGTTTTGCCTGGTAAAGGGCCTGGTCCGCGGCACGGATGAGGGAAGACGGATGGGACGCAGGGCGCGGGCGGGTGGCTGCCACGCCAAGGCTGATGGTGATATATCCGGCAATCGAAGAATACTTGTGTTCGATGAACATCGATTCGACGTCTTGCCGCATCCTTTCCGCCACGACAGTCGCTCCTTGCAGATCGGTGTTGGGCAGGATGACGGCAAACTCCTCGCCGCCGTACCGGGCTACCAAATCCCCCGAACGTTTGACCGCGTTTTGCAACGTTTGCGCGACGCGAATAAGACAGACGTCACCTGCTTGGTGGCCGTAGTGATCGTTGTATGGCTTGAAAGCGTCGACATCCAGCAGGATCAGTCCCAGCCACTGTTGATTGCGTTCCGCTCTGCCCCATTCGATGGCTAAATATTCGTCAAATTGACGCCGGTTGGCGATTCCGGTCAAGCTGTCCTGGTTGGAAAGCAATTGCAGCTTGCGGTTGGCCTCTTCCAACTGGCGGGTCACTTCCAGCAGTTCTTTCTCCCGTTCCTTTCGCCGGTCCATTTCCCTCTTCAATGTCAAGGCGGACCGGATTCGGGCGAGCAACTCGACCTTGTTCAGAGGTTTGGAAATGTAGTCCATGGCACCGGCGGCAAACGCGGTCTCCAGGACGCCGATTTCCGTGCGTGCCGTCACCATGATCACCGGGATGTCCCGCAGCTTGTGGCAAGCTTTGATCCGGCGGCAGGCTTCAATGCCGTCGATTTCCGGCATGACGACATCCATCAAGATCAACTCCACGTCGGGTTCTGGTTCTGGTTCGGCCGAGCACTGGTCATCCTCCAGGCCATCCTGCGGAATGCCCAGCTGGCGAAAGGCTTCCGCGGCGGAACTGGCTGTGCGTATATCAGTAAAACCGGCCTCCTGGAGTATGGACTTTAGAAGCAGTTGGTTGAATCGCGAGTCGTCCACAATCAGAATGCTCATCGAACAATCCTTTCCTTGCGATGGTGCGCCTGTGCTCCCTTTTTTGATATTTTTTTAAACCATTATATCAATTATATCATATCTATCATGTTCTTCTGCGTGACGGTACCCTTCATTTACAGGGAGAAGTTTTGGATGCAGATCCATATCATCGGGGGTGTTTTTATGGGGGAACAGCCGGATGTGCTGATCATCGGCGGCGGACCGGGGGGGATCGCCAGCCTGATCTGGTCGCTGCGATTGGGGCTGAACGCCCTTCTCCTGGAGAAAGAGGAGGAATTGGGGGGGCAGCTGCTGCAGGTTTTCAATCCCATCATCGATTATCCTGGCCTGCCGGTAGCTGACGGGCGGGAGCTGCAACAACACTTTGTCAACCATCTCCGCCACTGGGAGCATTGTGTCCGATGCAGAGTGGAGGCGGAATCCCTGGATCTGGCTGCCAGAAAGGTGCACTCGCGGGGCGAAACGTATCAGTCGCGCTTCCTGATCCTGGCACTGGGTGCCCGTCCCCGCCGGCTGGGTGTTCCCGGTGAAGAGGAGATGCTGGCCCGCGGCGAAGTATATTCGGTGGCCAGGGATCGGGAGAGGTTCCGAGGCAGGCGTGTGGCGGTCGTCGGAGGCGGAGACCGGGCTCTGGAAGGGGCCTTGTTGCTGGCTGAGGAAGGCGCGGAGGTGCTTTTGATTCACCGCAGCGACCGCTTTCGGGCGAGGCAGGAGTTTCTCGGGCCGGTCCGGCGCCATCCGCGGATTCGCCTCTTTACACATGCGGTTGTCCGCGAAATCGTCGGCCGCCAGCGGACGGAAGGTGTCGTTGTGGCCCGCCTGCCAAGGGGCGAAGGAGGGCGCGAGCAAGGCGCGGTGGAGGACTTTTTCCCTGCAGAAGCGGTGTTCGTCCGGATTGGCGTAGAGCCAAACAGCCATCTGTTATCCGGTCAATTGCCGCTGGATGAGGACGGTTATGTGGTGGTGAACGAAACGGGAGAGACGGGTGTGGAAAACGTGTTCGCAGTCGGCGATCTTTGCACGCGGCCGCAGTTTTCCAGCATTTCGATGGCCACAGCGCAGGGGATGGTGGCGGCCAAAACGATTGCCTCCCGGCTGGCCGGGATAAAAGGGGATAAGAGGAAAAGGGTATAAAAAGAAACGCGCTCGTCCACAGTAAGCCAAAAAGGGGTGTCGACCCATGAATCCCTGGTACTGGAGCTTGATTCAATCGATCGATCGTTTGGGTGAAGGCATGGTCCGCCTGCAGCAGAAATACCAAGACCATCCTGCCGAATCGCCCGAGACAGCGCAGCAAATCAGGCAGGCTTCGACGGACATCCAGGACGCGTTGCAACGCTTGCGCGGCCTGTTACAGGAAGTGGCGCAAAAAACGGATCGGGGCATCCCTGCCGCGTGGGATCTGGTGGCCGTCGTTCCCGCTGATGAGGGGAATCCGGAGCAGGCGGAACACAGCGGCGAGCTTCCGGAGGTGGAACACCTCAGCCAGGCTTTTGAACAGGGAATGGACGGGTTTTACCGGATGAAGGAACTGATCAAGACGCATAGCCGGCTCGGGAAGGAGGAGCGACTGGGATGGGCGGAACAGGTGGAGGAGCTGGGCAAGGAGTTTCACCGGATGTATCAACTTGCCCGGGATGCGCATGATGCCAACTGGTACGACACCTATGACTGAGTCCCTTGCCTGGGGCGGCGCATGACCACTTGCCCCAAACTCGATTCATGCCCCTGCCACTCACATTTTCGTCACAAAATGTGCTGAACTAATCGAAGAAATGTGTTATACTATTTTTGACTTCAAAAATACAATCTTGTTTTTTTGCAAATGGGATATCAGGGGATATTATCGAGTTAAAGGGGTAAGGAAGGGAAATGGAAACCAAACAGATGAAATCCTTGGAAGAATCCTTCCGGACTGCGAAGGTACACGTCAATCTGCCGGTCAGCCGGCTCGTTGAAGAGGCCATCAGGCGGCGTGAAGGGATTCTGACGGCACAAGGAGCCTTTCGTGCCACGACAGGTCAGTATACCGGCCGTTCCCCGAAGGACAAGTTTATCGTCGATGAACCGGCCGCCCGCGAGATCAACTGGGGAAAAGTGAATCAGCCGCTGTCCAGCAGCCATTTTGAACGGCTATATCAGGACCTGATGCAGTATGTGGGCAAGCGCGAATGGTTTTTGTTCCAGGGGTTTGCCGGTGCCGATCCGGCCTATCGCCTGCCCATTCAGGTGTTGACAGAGTATGCCTGGCATAATTTGTTCGCGCATCAGTTGTTTATCCGCCCGACCCGGGAGGAGCTGGCGGGTTTTCGTCCCTCGTTTACCGTGGTAGCCGCCCCGGGCTTCAAGGCCGACCCGAAGGTGCACGGGACGCGGTCGGAGACGTTTATTGTCCTGAGCTTTGAGCATCGCGTCGTATTGATCGGCGGAACGGAGTACGCCGGCGAGATCAAAAAATCCATTTTTACCGTGATGAATTACCTCCTTCCTCAACAGGGCGTTTTCCCGATGCACTGTTCCGCCAACATCGGTCCGCGTGATGATGTGGCCCTGTTTTTTGGCCTTTCAGGGACGGGGAAGACGACCCTTTCTGCCGATCCGGAGCGCCGTCTGATTGGCGACGACGAGCATGGCTGGTCGGATCGCGGCGTCTTCAATATTGAGGGCGGGTGCTACGCCAAGTGCATCAACCTTTCCGCGGAAAAAGAACCCCAGATCTGGCAGGCCATCCGCTTCGGTTCCGTGCTGGAAAACGTGGTGGTGGACGAGGCGACGCGCCAGCCGGATTACGATGACGCTTCCTTGACGGAGAACACCCGTGCCGCCTATCCGGTGGATTTCATTCCCGGCGCGGTGATACCGGGCGTGGGAGGGCATCCCGAGGTCATCCTCTTTTTGACAGCCGATGCGTTCGGTGTCCTGCCGCCGATTGCACGCTTGAGCAAGGAACAGGCGATGTACCATTTCCTTTCCGGGTATACCAGCAAGCTGGCTGGCACCGAGAGGGGCGTCACGGAGCCGGAAGCCACCTTTTCCACCTGTTTCGGTTCACCATTCCTGCCGCTTCACCCTTCCGTTTACGCCAGGATGCTGGGTGAGAAGATCAGCCGCCACAATACACGGGTGTACCTGGTGAATACCGGTTGGTCCGGCGGCCCGTACGGCGTCGGCAAGCGAATCGATCTGCGCTATACGCGGGCGATGGTCGCCGCGGCCATTAACGGAACGCTGGAGGATGTGGAGACAGTGACCGATCCGGTTTTCGGCCTGCAGATCCCCGTGCATTGTCCGGGCGTTCCCGCAGAGGTGCTGCAGCCACGCAACACCTGGTCCGACAAGCGCGCATACGACAACCAGGTGCGGGAGCTGGCCAGACGTTTCATTGAGAACTTCGAGAAATTTTCCGATATGGCGCCCGAATTGAAGGCGGCCGGTCCCAAGCTTTAAAACTGAAGGAGGAGTGCCTGTGTCAGGACATGGGCCTCCTTTTTTGTTCGTCCGGACCCATGCGATTGGAGGCTTCCTTGTTTTGGTATACAATACTTTGGTATACACCTGTTGTGATAGGAAAGGTACTTGCGATACATACGCAACCTTGCGGAAGGAAAAGGAGGATCATCATGCTGTTTGAATGGGCTGCCAGGCTGCTTCAGCCGCACGTCCAAATGAGCGAGGAGGAGGTGCTCCGGCTTCTGGCGCGACCGCCCAAGCCGGAGATGGGAGATGTGGCTTTTCCCTGCTTTTCGTTGGCCAAGGTATGGCGCCGTTCGCCGCAACAGATCGCCGTGGAGTTGCGGGACCGGTTGCTTGCCGCCGGCGGAACGGATGACACGAACCGCGAGCACGGCCGTTTTGGCCAGCCATTGAAGCAAGTGGAGGCGGTGGGCGGTTACCTGAACCTGTTTTTTGACCGCGCCGCGCTGTGGCCGCGGATGCTGGCGCAAGCGCTGAACGCTCCCCTGCCGCAGCCCGGCGAGGGAAAGACGGTGGTCGTGGAGTTTTCCTCGCCCAATATCGCCAAGCCCTTTGGGGTGGGCCATCTGCGTTCCACGGTGATTGGCCACGCCCTGGCGCGCATCTATGAGGCGCTGGGTTACCGGGTGGTGCGGATCAACCATCTGGGGGACTGGGGGACGCAGTTCGGGAAGGAAATCGCCGCCTACAAGCGCTGGGGCGATCCGGAGCGGATCAAGGCCAACCCGATTCCGGAACTGCTGGCCCTGTACGTGCGTTTTCATGAGGAAGCGGAGCAAAACCCGGAATTGGAAGAAGAGGGCCGGGCCTGGTTTAAAAAGCTGGAGGAGGGTGACCGGGAAGCCCGGGAACTCTGGCAATGGTTTGTCGATGAGAGCCTCAAGGCGTTCCGCCAGACATACCGGCTTTTGGGAGTGGAGTTTGATCATTACACCGGCGAGAGCTTTTATACCGATCAGATTCCCCGGGTGGTGGACGCCCTGCGGGAAAAGGGCCTGTTGCAGGAAAGCGAAGGGGCCTGGGTGGTGGATCTGTCGGAGCGGGAGATGCCGCCCTGCCTGATCCTCAAGGCGGACGGCACCACGATCTATGCGACGAGGGATCTGGCTGCCGCCATTTACCGGTATGAGCAGTTCGGCTTTGAGAAGATGCTTTATGTGGTGGGCGCGGAGCAAACGCTGCACTTCCGCCAGGTGTTTGCCGTCCTGGAAAAGATGGGACATGCCTGGGCGAGCCGGTGTGAACACGTTCCCTTCGGCTTGATGCAAATCGAGGGGAAAAAGATGTCCACCCGGAAAGGCCGGGTGATTTTCCTCGAAGAGGTGTTGCAGGAGGCGGTGGAACGGGCGGAGGCGATCATCCAGGAAAAAAATCCGTCGCTTCCTGACCGTCAGGTGGTGGCCCGGCAGATCGGCGTCGGTGCCGTCATTTTCCACGATCTGAAGACCCATCGGATCCACAATGTCAACTTTTCCTGGGATGAGGTGCTGAACTTCGACGGGGAAACCGGCCCCTATGTCCAGTACACCTACGCCCGCACGCAGAGCGTGCTGCGCAAAGCGCGGGCGCTAAGGGAGGGGGCGGATGCCAGGGAGGCAACGACGGCCGGCGGAGATGGGGTGAACGCCGCCGGGGATGCGGCCATCGCCGGGGATCAAGCCGGCGCATGGGAAGCCCCCCCCTGGTTGGAGCACAGTAAAGCATGGGAGGTCTGCCTGCATCTGCTGCAATTCGGCAAAGCGGTGGAACGGGCCGCCGCCGGCAACGAGCCCTCGCAGGTGGCCCGCTACCTGCTGGATCTTTGCCAGTTGTACAACCGCTTTTACCATGACGAGCGCATCCTGGTGGAGGACGCGCAGGAACGGGAGGCGAAGCTCCGTCTGACCGAAGCGGTCGGACAGGTCCTCAAGCGGGGACTGTACCTTCTCGGCCTGGAGGCGCCTCCCCAGATTTGAGACCGACCGGCAGGGAGCGCCTGTTGGCGGAATCAGCGGGGCAGGCGAAACATCGGGGAAGGCGGAAGCATCGGGGAAGCGCGTCGCTGCAGCATGTCGCATGAAGAGGAGCGCGAGGAGAGTGAAGATGGCACAGATCAGCCAGGCTGACGAACAGCGGATTCAATGGGCGGTCAACCGGTCCCAAGAGGCCGGGGCGATCTTGATGCGGTATTTTCGCGGTTCATTCAGCAAGCGAAGCAAGAGCTGGACACTGGACCTTGTCACGCAGGCAGACGTGGAAGTGGAGCGCTTTTTCCAGGAAGGCTTGCAACAGGCGGACCCGGAGGCCGTGCTGGTCGGGGAAGAGGCCGTGGCCGAAGGAAAAAGTCCTGACCTGGAAGAGGCCCTCCGTGCCGGAAAGCGGGTTTGGGTCATTGATCCTTTGGATGGGACGGCCAATTTTGCCCACGGCATCCCCTTTTTCTGCACCTCCGTGGCCGTTTTTGACGAACACGGCCCGCTGGCCGGCATCATTCACCAGCCGATTGAACGGGAGACGTTCCTGGCTGTCCGTGGCCGGGGAGCCACGTTGAACGGCCGGCCGATCAGGGTATCAGACGCTCTCCTGCATGAAGGAATGTTCGGGTACCGGCTCAAGATCCGCAATCAGCGGGAATGGGAACGGATACGGGAGAAGGCCCCCCGCTTCGGCATCCTGCGTTCCCTCGGCGCGGCGGCCCTGGAGCTGGCCTATGTCGCCGCCGGGAGGCTGGTGGCCTATACGGAGCGTTCCCTCAACCTTTGGGACATCGCTGCCGGTGCCCTGCTTGTCCAGGAGGCGGGCGGGGCGGTGTGGTGCCGGCACCGCGGCAGCGGCCGTTCGCTGCAGGAGGCGGGCTGGGGTCTGAAAGGCTGGGACATTCTTGCGGCCAATCAGGCGGCGGGCAAGGAGCTGGCCGCCCTGTTCCAGTGGGAATCCCGGCCATAGCCCTTTTCATGTTCTGACGCTTATTATGTTCGAATTTCATGTTCGAACGCTTGTCATGTCCATCCCTTTTCAATCGTCAAAATCCGAACGATGTTGAAATAACGGATAAAAACGTTCGATTTTTCATTGACTTTCCGGGGGCGCACTGTTACACTTTTTACGGAAGGTGTGGCAGGAGTACTCCCGACACCTGTTGAACGTTCGAGGTCGGTAGTCGCCGACTGCGGCAGCTTCCCGTTCCGACGAGCTGCCTTTTTTTGTTTGGCGCAGCGCCGTGCGCAAGGCAACCTTCATGATGAGGGAAGAAGCACGATAAGACCTGGAGGGAAACCGATGATCGAGCGATATACGCGTCCAGAGATGGGAGCCATCTGGACCGAGGAAGGAAAGTTCTCCAGCTGGCTGGAGGTGGAGATTCTCGCCTGCGAGGCCTGGGCGGAGCTGGGCGTGATTCCGCGCGAGGATGTGGCCGCCTTGCGGGCCAACGCCCGGATTGACGTGGCCCGGATCGCGGAAATCGAACGGGAGACCCGCCATGATGTGGTGGCCTTTACCCGCGCCCTCTCCGAAACGCTGGGGCCCGAGCGCAAGTGGGTACACTATGGTCTGACGTCGACCGACGTGGTGGACACGGCGCAAGGCTACCGGCTGAAGCAGGCCAACCGGATCTTGCGCCAGGATCTGAAGGAGCTGATCCAGGTCCTGAAGGAGCGGGCCCGCGAGCACAAGATGACGGTGATGATGGGACGCACCCATGGCGTCCACGCTGAGCCGATCACGTTTGGCCTCAAGCTGGCCCTTTGGTATGCGGAAATGCTGCGGAATCTGGAGCGCTTTGAAGCGGCGGCGGAACAGGTGGAGTACGGGAAGATTTCCGGCGCCGTGGGCACGTACGCCAACATTCCGCCCTTTGTCGAGTCGTATGTGTGCGAAAAACTGGGGCTCAAACCGGCGCCGATTTCCACCCAGACGTTGCAGCGGGACCGGCACGCCCATTACATGGCCACGCTGGCCCTGATCGCCACCAGCCTGGAGAAGTTTGCGGTGGAGATTCGCGGCTTGCAGAAAAGCGAGATCCGGGAAGTGGAGGAGCGCTTTCACCCGGGACAGAAAGGCTCTTCCGCGATGCCGCACAAGCGCAATCCGGTGGGCGCCGAGAACATCACCGGCCTTTCGCGGCTGATGCGCGGCTACATGCTGGCCGCCTATGAGAACGTGCCGCTTTGGCATGAACGGGACATTTCCCATTCTTCGGTGGAACGGGTGGCGCTGGCCGACGCGACCATTTTGCTGGACTACATGTTGCACCGGTTCACCAACCTGATCCGGGAGCTGACCGTTTTCCCGGAGAACATGCGCCGGAACATGGAACGGACCTTTGGCCTGATTTATTCGCAGCGCGTGATGCTGGCCCTGATCGAAAAGGGGCTGAGCCGCGAGGAGGCCTATGACCTGGTGCAGCCCAGGGCGATGCAGGCCTGGGAAGAGCAGCGTCCGTTCAGGGAGATCCTGGAAGCAGACCCGCGCATCGCCGGCCTGCTTTCGCGGGAAGAGCTGGATGATTGTTTCGATTATCGTCATCATTTGCGGCATGTGGACACCATTTTCCAGCGTCTGGGTTTGAATGATTAGCATCGAACGGAGGGCCGACGATGAGTGCCGAACCGATCCGCAAGGAGTTGCTTTACGAGGGCAAGGCCAAGCAGATCTACGCGACGAGTGATCCGGAACTGTTCTGGGTGCGTTACAAGGATGATGCCACCGCCTTTGACGGCAAGAAGCGGGCCACCATCCAGGGCAAAGGGGAACTGAACAACCGGATCAGCGCCATTTTCTTTGAACATCTGGGCAAGGCGGGGATTCCACACCATTTTGTCCGCCTTCTCTCGCCGACCGAACAGCTGGTTCGCAAAGTGGGCATCATCCCCCTGGAAGTGGTGGTGCGCAACCGGGCCGCCGGCTCGATGGCCAAGCGCCTCGGTTTGGAGGAAGGGATGCCGCTGGCCCGCCCGATTCTGGAATTGTATTACAAGGATGATTCCCTGGGCGATCCGCTGGTGAACAGTGAGCACGCGCTGGTCCTCGGCTGGGTCAAGGAAGCGGAGCTGGCGGAGATGAGGCGGCTGGCGCTGGCGGTGAACGAGGCGCTGCAGGGATTTCTTGCCGTGCGGGACGTCCTCCTCATCGATTTCAAGCTGGAGTTCGGGCGGACGGCGGACGGGCAGGTCATCCTGGCGGATGAGATTTCTCCCGACACCTGCCGGTTCTGGGACAGCCGGACGCTGGAAAAACTGGACAAGGATCGCTTCCGCCGCGACCTGGGCGGTGTCCAGGAGGCTTATCAAGAGATGTTGCGGCGTCTTGGCGGTGTGGAAGAGGGGCGTCTTGATCGAGGGGGATCTATTATATGACCAACCAGGAAAAACGAGCCGGCCAATCTGCCGAATCTGTCCAAGCGGCCCGTTCCGATCGGTCGGCCGGCCAACCCGTTTCCCGTCCGGTGACACTGGCGGGGGAACCGTCGCCGGAAGCGATTCGGGACGCGCAGATCTACCGCGCATTGGGCCTGACGGATGCGGAATACCAGCGGGCCGTCCGGATGCTGGGGCGGCTGCCCAATTACACGGAAACCGGACTCTTCAGCGTGATGTGGTCGGAACACTGCAGTTACAAAAACTCCAAAAGCCTGCTCCGGCAACTGCCGACCAGCGGGCCGCGGGTGTTGATGGGCCCGGGTGAGGGGGCCGGCGTGGTGGATATCGGCGACGGCCAGGCTGTCGTCTTCAAGATTGAAAGCCACAACCATCCTTCGGCGGTGGCCCCCTTTCACGGTGCTTCCACCGGCGTCGGCGGCATCGTGCGGGACATCTATTCCATCGGCGCCCGGCCGATCGCGCTGCTCAATTCCCTGCGCTTCGGCCGGCTGGATTCGGCCCATATGCGGCACCTCTTCAAAGAGGTGGTACGGGGGATTGCCGACTACGGCAGGCGCCTGGACGTGCCCACCGCAGGCGGGGAGGTGGCCTTTGCCTCCACCTATGAAGGCAATCCGCTGGTCAACGCGATGGGCGTCGGGCTGGTGGCCCATGACAAGGTGCAGAGGGGCATCGCGAAGGGGGCGGGCAATCTGGTCCTGTATCTCGGCCGGCCAACCGGACGGGACGGCATCCACGGCGCCACCTTTGCCTCGGAAGAGCTGAATGAGGACACGGAGGCCACCTTTGTCACAGGGGATCCGGAATTTGGCAAGCGGCTGATGGAGGCCTGCCTGGAAATCGTGGAAAAAGGCCTCCTGGTGGGCATTCAGGATATGGGGGCTGCGGGTCTGACCTGCTCCAGTTCGGAAATGGCGGCAAAGGGCGGCCACGGCGTCGAGCTGGATCTGGATCAGGTGCCCCTTGCGGAGAGCGGTATGACGCCATACGAGATGATGCTGTCCGAGACGCAGGAACGGATGCTGCTGGTGATCCGGCCGGAGGACCTGGAGCGGGTGCAGGACATTTGCCGGCGCTGGCAGGTGCCGGCTGTGGCGATTGGCCGCGTGACGGAGGATCAACAGTTGCGCCTGCTTTATCAAGGCCAAGTGGTGACCGAAGTGCCGGTGAAGGCTTTAACGGATGGCCCGGTGTACGAGCCGAAGGCGGAAAAGCCGGAATGGGTGGCCAAGTATGAGGTCTGGGATGCGGTGACGACCGTCTGGCGGCTGTGGCAGAAGGTGAAGGTGGCGCGGCTGGACCATGCCAAGGGGGCGCGGCAGACCGTAGGCGGGTTTGAACCGGTGCTGAAAAAGCTGCTGTCCTGGCCGAACGTGGCCAGCAAGGCCTGGGCCTACCGGCAGTTTTCGTCCGATGCGGACCGGCGGTTGGCCGTCTTGCCCGGTTCGGATGCCGGTGTGGTGCGCCTGCCTGGAAC
>LZRT01000065.1 GCA_002159075.1 Bacillus thermozeamaize | reverse complement strand
GTTCCTGCATTTTGCGTAAGTACTCGCGACGGCTTTGTAGAGACATTCTCACGTCACATCCCCTCAGTAAGATTTTGACGTGAGCGATCCACAATCCTTTCGGTAAGATTTTACCTGAGTGATCGCGATGTGTTGACAATGATGGATGATTAAGCTTATACTAATGGAGCATTCGGTATGCTGACGCCAAGAAGAAGCACCTGCTTCTCACCTGTCAACGTCGGACGACAGTTGCCAGGTTTTCATGAATACGGCCGATTCATGAGCGGGAGGACAAGGGTGCTTTGACACCCTTTTTTTATTGGTCGTCACAATATATGGCCAATTTACGCTGGAGGTGGCACGTATTAGCAAGGATTTTTTGGTCAATGAAAACATCCGGGCACGTGAGGTTCGCCTGATTGATTCCAATGGGGAACAACTGGGCATTGTTCCTTTGAGAGAAGCGTTGCGGATTGCAGAGGAAAAAAATCTGGATCTGGTCAATGTCGCTCCTCATGCCAAGCCCCCCGTTTGCCGGATTATGGACTACGGGAAATTTCGATACGAGCAGTCGAAGCGTGAGAAAGAGGCCCGCAAAAACCAAAAAATCATCACGATTAAAGAGGTGCGCCTGTCTCCGACCATTGAAGAACATGACCTTCAGACCAAACTGAAAAGCATCGTGAAGTTCTTGCAACATGGGGATAAGGTGAAGGTAAGCGTTCGGTTTCGCGGTCGGCAGATTACACATGCTGATATCGGCAGGCGGGTTTTGGAACGGGTGATCGAGGACGTCGGCGATCTGGCTGTGGTTGAGAAGAAGCCCAATATGGAAGGGCGCAGCATGATGATTATCCTGGCGCCCAAAAATCACTGATACGGTGTACCGTCATTTTCATGCAATTTTACATGTTGAAAGGAGTACCTGTCATGCCCAAGATGAAAACCCATCGCGGAGCGGCGAAGCGGCTGAAAAAGAGCGGAACGGGGAAGCTGATCCGCCGCCGCGCCAACATCAGCCACTTGTTGTCCGGAAAACCATCCACGCGCAAGCGTCGGCTTGGACATGCGGCTGTTGTCAGCAAGGGAGATACGAAACGCATCGCGCAATTGCTGTACAACAAATAAAATAAGCGTGACACCTGAAGCGGATGTACCAACCACAAAAAGGAGATCGAGTGGAGGGATAGAAACATGGCACGTGTGAAAGGTGGTCCTGTTACCCGCCGCCGGCGGAAAAAGGTGCTGAAGCTGGCGCGTGGTTACTTCGGATCGAAACACCGTCTGTTTCGAACGGCAAAACAGCAAGTCATGAAGTCCTATATGTATGCCTACCGTGATCGGCGGCAACGCAAACGGGACTTTCGGAAACTCTGGATTGCGCGGATTAATGCGGCTGCCCGCAATAATGGCTTGTCATACAGCCGCCTGATGCACGGATTGAAACAGGCCGGCGTCGATATCAATCGCAAGATGCTGGCTGATTTGGCTGTCAACGATCAGCAGGCGTTCAGTGAACTGGCGAACATCGCCAAACAAAAGCTGAATGCGTGAACGCGCGTTGGATAAGGGGAGTAGCAAACCGCCGATACTGGCGGCCAGTATGTCGTCAATCCAGCAGCTGCGAGGCTGCTCGGCATCCTGGGCTCAAACAAAGGTTGTTTGAGTTGCGCAAGACCTTCATCCCGGGTAGGGGATGAAGGTCTTTTTGTTTGGCGAACGTGATATTGGACTATCTTATGAAAAAATGGGCATCATGGTTAAAGTATTCTATGCGGTAGGGGGAAACGGAATGTCCTTCGTCATTTCCATCTTCATTCTGATTGCCAGCCTGATCGCGATCCTTTTTGCAGCCGCCCTGTTTACCAATGGCATTGAGTGGCTGGGAAAAAAACTGAATCTCTCGGAAGGCGCAGTGGGTTCGGTATTGGCAGCCGTCGGCACGGCCTTGCCGGAGACAATGATTCCGATTGTCGCCATCCTCAGCGGACACGCTGATTCCTCGCATGTCGGCATTGGCGCCATTTTAGGCGCGCCGTTTATGCTTGCCACCTTGGCCTTCTTTGTCGTCGGGGTATCTGCGCGGGTGTTCAAGAATCGCAAACAAGGGAGCACTTTGACCGTTGATCATTCGATTTTCCGACGGGATATCCGCTTTTTCCTGATCGTTTTTGCGTTGGCCGCAGCCATGGCCTTTGTCCACTTGCAGTGGATACGATATATCGTGGCGATCCTGCTGGTTGTTTTGTATATCGTGTATGTATACCACACCGTAAGGGACGGCAAGGGAGTTGGCGAAACGGAGATCGAGCCGTTGGTTTTTGCGAAAAAGGCGGAACAACCGGGCATTTTTCCTGTCGTCTTGCAGGTCGTGGTCGCTTTGTCGTTAATTGTGGTCGGCGCGCGGTTTTTTATTTATTCGCTGACCGACGTGGCGCAGGCGCTGAATGTGTCACCGCTTCTTTTGTCCTTGATCATTTCTCCGGTGGCCACAGAACTTCCCGAAAAGTTTAATAGCATTTTCTGGATGCGTGACGGCAAAGACACGCTGGCGATGGGGAATATCACAGGGGCGATGGTGTTTCAAAGTTCGGTCGTGCCTGCCCTGGGGATTGCCTTTACCAGTTGGGAATTGTCGATGACGGCTTTGTTGAGTGTCGTCTTGGCCCTGGTTTCCGCTGCCATTGTCTTTTATTATGCAAGGCGGCATCAACGCCTAAACGCCAATGTGCTGATCTTTTCCGGAAGTTTTTACCTAGTGTTTGTTGGTTATGTGATCCTCGGATCCTTTTTAGGTTGGCCGGTGCAGTGAACGGCAGCGAACGGTTTTTAGTAGTGAACGGTTTTTATAGGAATTTTAATCTTGACATTGCCCTATATTCTGACTATAATGGGTCATAAATTGACAATGACATATGGAGAAAAGCGATGAGAAGGAGTAGGATCCTCTGGCTCTTTACCACAGAGAGCCCAACCTTGGCTGGAAGTTGGGCGTAAATCCAGAAGGAGCGCTCGCCTTCGAGCTTTCTTCTGAACGGCCGGCTGTGCGGCCGGTGCCAGTAGGAAGAAACGGCAGTGGCCGTTAACCACAGAGTTTGAGAACCATTCTCGAACTCGCAGAGGTCAACCGTCGCGAGACGTTGACAAATTTGGGTGGTACCGTGGAAGCTAGCTCTTTCGCCCCAATCCTGAAGTGCTACAGGTGTGGGGTGAAAGAGCTTTCATTTTTAGATTTCACAAAAAGAAGGTGGGAGACCATGAATGCGGAAATGGCGGCACTCGAGCGACAAGAAGAAGTGCCGGATCAGACCTTACACGCGGATCTGGAGGAAGAACTGAAAAAGGAAGCGGTTCTGAGCGGTTCGGAGATCTTGTTGCGATGCCTGTTGCTTGAAGGGGTTGAGTATGTTTTTGGCTATCCCGGGGGTGCCGTTCTGCCGATTTACGATTCCCTGTATGGAAACCGCCTGAAGCATATTCTGGCACGTCATGAGCAAGGGGCGATTCACATGGCGGACGGATACGCCCGGGCCACGGGAAAGCCGGGTGTTGTGATCGCCACCTCAGGCCCTGGCGCGACCAACTTGGTCACGGGGATTGCCACAGCGATGATGGATTCCGTTCCCCTGATCTGCATCACGGGGAATGTGCCGCAGCACCTGATTGGCACAGATGCCTTCCAGGAGGCGGATATCAAGGGCATCACCATGCCGATTACCAAGCACAGCTACCTGGTCACCGATGTCAACGATCTGCCGCGCATCGTCAAGGAGCCGTTCCACATCGCGACGACGGGCCGTCCTGGTCCTGTCCTGATTGACATTCCCAAGGATGTCTCCAATGCCAAGACAAAGTTCTACTATCCCGACAAGGTTCATTTGCGGGGATACAACCCGACCATCTATCCCAACGGCATGCAGGTGGAGAAGGTCTGCCGCGTCATCCCGCGTGCCAAGCGTCCTGTCATTCTGGCGGGGGGCGGGGTCATCTCGTCAGGACCGAAGGCTTCGGAGGAATTGATCCGTTTGGCGGAGAAGGCGCAGATTCCCGTGACCACCACCCTGATGGGACTCGGCGGTTTCCCAGGTCAACACCCTCTGTTCATGGGGATGCCGGGGATGCACGGTTCGTATGCAGCCAACCACGCGCTGCTGGAATGTGATTTGCTGATTGGCGTCGGCGTGCGCTTTGACGATCGGGTGACGATGGCACGTCTTGACAAGTTTGCCACCAAAGCCAAGATCATCCACCTGGACATCGACCCGGCTGAAATCGGCAAAAACGTGGAAACCTACATTCCCCTTGTCGGGGATGTCAAACACTCCCTGGCGGCAATCAACGAAAAGCTGGAAGCCGGCGACACCCGGGAGTGGCTGGAGCAGATCGAGGCGTGGAAACGGGCTTATCCCTTTACGTACAAGAAGAGCGATGAGGTGCTTAAACCGCAAGCCGTGGTGGAAATGATCTACCGGTCGACGGGGGGAGACGCGATTGTCACCACGGATGTGGGCCAACACCAGATGTGGGTTGCGCAGTATTTCCCCTTCAAATATCCCCGTTCCAATATCACGTCCGGCGGTCTTGGAACGATGGGGTTCGGGTTTCCGGCGGCGATTGGCGCCAAAATCGCCTATCCTGACCGCACAGTGATCGCCGTGACGGGGGATGGCGGATTTCAGATGACGGCCCAGGAGCTGGCGATCGTGGCGATTCACAACATCCCTGTCAAGGTGGCGGTGATTAATAACCAAGTTCTCGGGATGGTTCGCCAATGGCAGGAAATTTTCCACGGCAGCCGTTACAGCGAAATCGATCTGGCGGGCAGCCCTGATTTCGTCAAATTGGCTGAAGCATACGGTGTCCGGGGGCTGCGAGCCAGGACGCCCAAGGAGGCCGAGGAGGCCTGGCAGGAGGCATTGCGCCATCCGGGCCCGGTGGTTGTCGATTTCGTGGTGCCCTCGGAGGAGAATGTGTATCCGATGGTGGCCCCTGGGGCAGGATTGGATGAAATGATCATGGGAGAGGACGAGGCATGAGCAACCAGCAGACGCACACGATATCGATTCTCGTCAATGATGAGCCAGGCGTACTGGCCAGGGTTGCCGGACTGTTTGGAAGGCGCGGATATAACATTGACAGCATCACGGTTGGCGGGTCGGAAGAGCCGGGGTTATCCCGCATGATCATTGTCACCCGCGGCGACGAACATACCATTGAGCAGATCACCAAACAGCTGAACAAGCTGATCGATGTGATCAAGGTTCAAGTGCTCAGCGATCAGGCCATGGTGGCGCGGGAGTTGGCGCTCATCAAGGTAAACGTGAACCCGGCCAATCGCGCAGAGATATCCGGCATCATTGAACCGTTCCGCGCCTCGGTGATCGACGTCGGGCAAACCTCCCTGATCATCCAGGTGACCGGCGATCAGAATAAAGTGAATGCGCTCATTCAACTCCTGAAGCCGTACGGTATCAAGGAAATCTGCCGAACGGGCGTTTCGGCGATGGCTCGCGGTTTGGCGATGGTCGCAGTGAAGTAAAAGCAAGAAATGAAACAAGGCAAAAAAGAACAAGACAACCAAATGGCAACGAGAGGAGAACGTGAAGATGGCGAAAATCTACTATGAAAAAGATGCGGATCAGTCCTACCTGAATGGCAAGACGGTGGCGATTCTCGGTTATGGCAGCCAAGGGCATGCACAAGCGCAAAACTTGCGGGACAGTGGCGTGCGTGTCGTCGTCGGCTTGCGCCGGGGCCGTTCCTGGGAGCAGGCGGAAAAGGACGGTTTTGAAGTGTACCCGGTGGACGAAGCGGTCGCGCAGGCTGATTTCATCCAGATCCTGATGCCGGATGAAACACAGGCCAAGGTGTATCGCGAGCAGATTGAACCCAATCTCAAACCGGGATCGGTGCTCTCCTTTTCGCACGGATTTAACATTCATTTTGGCCAAATCGTCCCGCCGGAAAACGTGGACGTGGTCATGGTGGCCCCGAAAGGGCCAGGGCATCTGGTCAGACGGGTGTATGAAGAAGGATTTGGTGTGCCGGCCCTGATCGCCGTGCATCAGAATGCGACCGGTAAGGCATATGAACTGGGTCTGGCTTACGCCAAGGCGATCGGTGCGACCAAGGCGGGTGTCATTGAGACGACGTTCAAGGAAGAAACCGAAACCGATCTGTTCGGTGAACAGGTGGTTCTCTGCGGCGGTCTTTCTGCCCTGGTCAAGGCTGGATTCGAGACATTGATCAAGGCAGGTTATCAGCCGGAAGTGGCCTATTTTGAGTGCCTGCACGAGCTGAAACTGATTGTTGACCTGATGTATGAGGGCGGTTTGAGCCGGATGCGTTATTCCATCAGTGACACCGCTGAATACGGGGATTATGTCTCCGGGAACCGGATCATTACCGAAGAGACGAAAAAAGAGATGGAAAAAGTGTTGCAAGACATCCAACAGGGCGTTTTTGCCCGCAACTGGCTGATGGAAAACCAGGTTGGCCGGCCGATGTTCAGCACCAGACGCCGTCTTGAGGCGGAACACCCCATCGAGAAAGTGGGCAAAGAGCTTCGTGAGATGATGTCTTGGATCAAGAAATAATGGCCGGGACAACCGGTAGGTTCTGTCTCGGAACCTACCGTATTCAGTAGAAGGTTTTGATAAAAAACAACATTTTTAAAATAAAGATTTATTAATTCGAAAAATTGATGGAGGTGGACAGGATGAGAACGATTTACACCTTTGACACCACCCTGAGGGATGGTGAGCAATCCCCGGGGGTAAACCTGAATGATGAAGAGAAGGTAGAGATTGCGTTGCAACTGGAACGGCTGGGGATCAATGTCATCGAGGCCGGGTTTGCCGCTTCCTCCCCTGGCGATCTCAGGGCCGTCCAGGCGGTGGCGAGGGCGATCAAAAATGCCACCGTCGTCAGCTTGGCCCGCGCCAATCCGGAAGATATCGACGCCGCAAGAGAAGCGCTGCGCGAAGCGGTCAATCCACGCTTGCATGTTTTCCTGGCTACATCGCCGATCCACCGTCAATACAAGTTACGCATGACCAAGGAGCAGGTGCTTGAACAAATTGCGTATTGTCTTGATTATGCGAAGCGGTATTTTTCCGAAATCGAGTTTTCGGCAGAAGATGGCAGCCGCACCGAACTGGATTTCTTGACGCAGGTGGTGGATGTGGCGATTCGCCACGGAGCCACCGTGATCAATATCCCGGATACTGTAGGCTATGCGACGCCGGAGGAATACGGGAATATTTTTCGTCACCTGAAAAACACGGTGCCGGGAATCGAGAAGGTACAGCTCAGCTGCCATTGCCATGACGACCTGGGGATGGCCGTTGCCAACAGCCTGGCGGCGATCGAGGCCGGGGCGGATCAAGTGGAAGGTTGCATCAACGGAATTGGCGAGCGGGCAGGCAACGTGGCGTTGGAAGAGGTGGTCATGGCGTTGGAGACGCGTCAGGACTACTACAAGGCGAAGAGTACCTGGGTCTTGAAAGAGATTTACCGCACCAGCCGCCTGGTCAGCCGCCTCACCGGCATGGTCGTCCAGAAGAACAAAGCCATTGTCGGAGACAACGCATTTTCCCATGAGTCGGGAATCCACCAGGACGGCGTCCTGAAAGAAAAGACCACCTATGAGATTATCCGTCCCGAGACCGTGGGTGCGGGTGAAACCAAGTTGCCACTGGGCAAGTTGTCCGGTCGTCACGCCTTCAAGCAGAAGCTGATGCAGCTGGGTTATCAGTTGAATGACGAACAGGTGACCCAGTTCTTCCGGAAGTTTAAGGAGCTGGCGGATCGCAAGAAGACGGTGACGGATGAAGATATCATGGCCATTGTGGATGAGCGGATTTCGCAAGCTCCGGTGATGTTTAATCTGGAGTACTTCCATCTGTCATACGGGACACAAGCCACACCTGCCGCAACCATCCGCCTGAGCACAGCGGACGGACGAATCATTGAAGAGGCGGCGTTTGGCAATGGTTCCGTGGACGCCATCTACAAAGCGATTGACAAGGCTACAGAGCACACGGGAGAGCTGGTGGATTTTCGGATTAATTCGGTCACGCAAGGGAAGGACGCTTTGGGTGAGGTCATCGTGAAGGTCAAGGAGGGCGAGTGGATCATCCAGGGCCGCGGCGTGAGCACCGATATCCTGGAAGCCAGCGCGCGCGCCTATCTGGATGCGATCAACCGTTACCATCAGCGGAAAAATGCCTTGGGTGAACCGCAGCCTTCTGCGGCTCTGTAAGCATCATCAGGGGGCTTAGGCCCCCTGCCTGATTCTCTTCATCCCGGATTTTCTTTATGTTATTTTTATTTTTGCAGAGAATGGTGGTAAGGATGACAAAATCATTTCGGGTTGCAGTCTTACCTGGTGACGGCATTGGACCGGAAGTGGTCAGAGAAGCGGTGGATCTGCTGGGCAGGTTGGGCGAACTGACTGGTCTTTCCTTCCATATCGAAGAGGGGATCTTCGGCGGGGCAGCCTATGAACAGGCAGGTGATCCGCTGCCCGAGGAGACGTTGCGGCTTTGCCGGGAGGCGGATGCCGTGCTGATGGGCGCAGTCGGCGGTCCCAAGTGGGAACACCTGCCGCGTGAGAAACGTCCGGAAACAGGGCTGTTGCGGCTGCGCAAGTCCCTGGATTTGTATGCCAACTTGCGGCCGGCTGTTGTGTTTGAAAGCATGCTCAAAGCTTCCACGTTGAAGTCGGAAGTGGCAGAAGGAGTGGATCTGCTGGTTGTCCGGGAATTGACGGGCGGGATATATTTCGGTGAGAAGGCTTGCACTCGGACTGCGGAGGGAGAGAGAGCCAGCGACCAGCTGGTCTATCATGACTGGGAGATTGAACGGATTGTTCGCAAGGCGTTTGAGCTGGCCATGCTGCGGCGCAAAAAGCTGACCTCGGTGGACAAGGCCAATGTCTTGGAGAGTTCCCGCCTCTGGCGGCGGGTTGTGGAACGTCTATCCGCCGATTACCCGGAGGTGGACGTGGAGCACATGCTGGTGGATAATTGCGCGATGCAGCTCGTTTACAGGCCGCGGCAGTTTGATGTGATTGTGACAGAAAACATGTTCGGTGACATTCTGAGCGATGAAGCCGCTATGCTGACCGGTTCGATTGGCATGCTGCCATCGGCCAGCCTGGGGAAAGGACGGTTTGGCCTGTATGAACCTGTTCACGGTTCGGCGCCAGATATTGCGGGCAAGGGAGTGGCCAACCCGATTGCAACCATCCTTTCGATGGCGATGATGTTGAAATACAGTTTTGGTTGCGCCAAAGAGGCTGAACTGGTGGAAAATGCGGTAGAGCGCGCCCTGCAAGAGGGGGCCCGTACTGCCGATATCGCAGGAGAAGGCGAACCGGTTCTCGGCACTCGGGGAATGGCAGAAAAGATCCGCATGCACCTTGAACGACTGGCGGCCGAACAAGGATGATGAAACATTGCCTGAAGCACAGGATGGCAATATCCAATGATACATTCAAATGGTAAAATGGAGAAAAGAAAAAGAAAGGGGTTACATAAGCGATGTCTGCCTATCAGAACCTTTTGTTTGAAGTCCAGGACGACGGAGTGGCCATCCTCACGATAAACCGGCCACAGGTGTTGAATGCGCTCAACCAAGCGACATTGGATGAACTGGATCAAGCGCTGGATGAGGTCCGGCAAAACGAGGCGATCAAGGTATTGGTGGTTACGGGGGCTGGCGAAAAGTCGTTTGTCGCCGGCGCCGACATCGCCGAATTTGAACTGTTTAAGAATGCTTATCAGGCGGAAGAGATGGCCCAGAAAGGGCAGCGTCTGACCCAGAAAATCGAGTCCTTGCCCAAGCCGGTGATCATGGCGGTCAACGGCTATGCCCTGGGTGGCGGGTGCGAACTGGCCATGGCCGGCGATATTCGGATTGCATCCCGCAATGCCCGTTTCGGTCAGCCGGAGATCAACCTTGGCATTATTCCCGGTTACGGGGGAACGCAACGTTTGCCGCGTCTCGTCGGCAAGGGCATGGCCAAGTACCTCTGCATGACTGGCGATCATATCACTGCCGAGGAAGCCTGGCGGCTGGGTTTGGTTGAGAAAGTGGTGGAACCGGACGCTCTCATGGATGAGACCATCCAGCTGGCCAGGAAACTTGCCTCGAAGCCCCCGATTGCCCTGCATCTGATTAAAAAGGTCATCGATCAGGGACCGGAGATGGATTTGGACAGCGCGTTGAAAATGGAGGCAGCCTATTTTGGCCTGTCGATGAATACAGAGGATCGGGTGGAGGGGACCCGTGCCTTCCTGGAAAAGAGACAGGCCCGTTTTACAGGCCGTTGATTGAAAGGCGAACAGCGTGAAATCACGTGTAAAAAAGCCGCCGGGCAAACATGTCCGGCGGCTTAATGTTCGTCTTGTCGTGTGCACCGTTCTTGCTTGTACCGTTCATCCAGGGCCTGCAGCACATCCTGGACGTGCCCTTTTACCCGGACATTGCGCCATTCGCGTGCCAGCCGGCCTTGCGGATCGATTAAAAAGGTGGAACGGACAACTCCGTAATATTCCTTGCCGGCCATTTTTTTCAACTGCCAGACGCCATACATCTCTGCTGCTTTGTGTTCCACATCGGAGAGAAGGAGAAAAGGCAGATCATGTTTTGCGATAAATTTTTCATGGGATGGCAGCGGATCGGGGCTCACTCCCACGATGACGGCATCGCGCGCCTGAAACGCCTCCATGGCATCGCGAAAATCTTGTGCCTCCTGTGTGCAGCCGGGTGTGTTGTCACGGGGATAAAAGTACAGCACCACGTATTTTCCCCGGAAATCAGACAGTGAAACTTGGCTGCCGTTGCTTGCCGGCAGTGTAAAATCGGGAGCTGGTTGACCGATTTCCACCGTCAGGGTGGACATGGGGATCCCTCCTTACGATTTAGCCCTGGTATTGTCGAATCAACTCTGCCAGTCTGGCCATCTCTTCTTCGGTGTTGAAAAAGGAGCAGGAAATTCTCAGCCCGCCATTGTCGGGGATGGAGCGGAGGATGACCCGCTGTTTTAAGGCGTATTCCACAAAGGGGGGAGAAGGGAGGTTTTTCAGCTTGAATGTCAAAAGCCCTGCCTGATTGCTTTCCGGGGTGACAATTTCTACGTTGGGCAGTTGGCCCAGCGTTTGACGAGCCAGCTGGGTTATGGCCCGGATCCGGGAAAATGCCCAATCGGTGCCGACCTCATCGGCAAGCCATTGAACGGCGGCACCAAGCCCTGTGATGATTGGACGGTAAAGCGTCCCCACCTCAAACCGTTTCGCGCCGGCTGCAGGAAGCGCATACGGGGTCAGGCGATCATAGCGCTCCATCGAGCGATATCCGACGAAGGTGGGTTCAATGTCAGCCAGGCGATCTTTGCGAATGAACAGGCCTCCTGTTCCCTCCGGGCCGCAAAGCCACTTTTGGCCGGGAAACGCGTAGTAATCCACCCCTAACCGATGCAGGTTTACCGGAATGGCTCCTACCGCCTGCGCACCGTCGACAAGGACGGAAATGTGATGTTGATGGGCCAGCGTGACGATGTCTTCGAGCGGCAACACGGCCCCTGTACTGTACGACACATGAGATAAGACGAGCAGTCTGGTGCGGGGCGAAAGCGTTCGACGGATGGCGGAAAGCGCTTCTTCGGGCTGGCCAAGGCCGACATCCGCATAGCGAATGGTCACTCCACACCGGCGGCGCAATTGGGCAAGGGGAATCAACACGCCGTTGTGTTCGATGGTGGTGGTGACAATCTCATCACCGGGAGACCAATGTAATCCCCAGAGGATGATATTGATTCCCTCCGTGGTATGGTGGGTCAGCGCCAGCTCGTCTGGTTCGGCACCCAGAAATTCAGCCAGACGGATTCGGGTATTCTCGATTTCATTGGCCAGCTTGACAAAACCGGGACGGGAAGCGCGTCCTTCCTCGAGGTCCCTCGTTTCAACGGCAGCTATCGCCTGGTGGACAGGGATGGGAAGTGGACCGGATGTCCCGGTATTGAGGAAGATATCAGAAGTGGCCGCAGGAAGCTGGTTTCTGATTCGTTGAATTTTTTCCTGTTCCCAGGGTTCCACCGGCGTCTCCCCTTTCCTTGGTTGTTTTCAGGCTTTGGCCTTTTCAGACTTCTTGCTCAGATAATCGACCAAACCCATGGCGCTGACTTGAGCGTCCATCATTAAGATTTGGTAAACCGGATGGGAATCCTGAATCCCCTTTTCGGACAACTCCTTTCTGATGATATCCATCAGCCGTTGGGAGATAAGATCTACCAGCTGCACAACCGTTCCCGCATTTTCAGTGAAGATTTTTTCGCTTTCTTCCAAAAAACGGGGTAGCCAGTGGACAACCTGACGGATCGCCTCATCCACCTGTGTCGTCATCCCGTAATGACCGTAATAGAGCCGAGACAGATTCATTGTTTTAAACCGTTCGATGCTGGCCAGCATCGCTTCCGGGTCGAACTGATTCGGAGAAGTAACGGGCAGGAAAAATGGAATGCCGTCCGCTTCCAGATGGGAATAACGGATCCCTGCGGTATCGCCGCAAAACACGCCGTGACTCACCGGATCATAGATGCTGAAGTGATGCAGGGCGTGCCCTGGCGTATCCAGGAAACGCAGCGTCCGGCCGGGGCCAATGGTTAAAGTATCCCCTTCGCCTTTGATGAGGATGCGTTCCTCCGGAACCGGAAGAATCGGAGCGAAAAGTTCATCGAACTTGTCGCCGTAGACCATTTTGGCGCCGGCGATGAGTCTGGAAGGATCTACAAGATGGCGCGCGCCGCGCGGATGGACGATGACTTTCGCGTTTGTGCAGTGTTGTATCAGCAAACCGGCGCCCCCGGCGTGATCGAGGTGGATATGCGTCACAATGATATAACGTATCTCTTCCGGCCGGATGTTGAGCTGCTCCAGTCCTTGCAACAGATAGGGAATGGAGCGGCTGGGGCCGGTTTCAATCAGTGTCAGCTCTTCACGGAAAACATAGCATCCGGTTCGATTGGGCAGGCCTAGATCGTGCAGGTCGATCATGGAAATCCCATGCCCGAGTTCAAGCGGTTGTTGCTGAGTCATTCGATTCTCTCCTTTGTTCCTGTTCAGGTTTTTATTGAAGGAATAAGGCCTTTTTTTAAAGATAACGCAACTTCAACGTATTTACAATTGTACCGCCGCAATCGAAATGAAGGGCCGCAAAAGGCATAAAAAAACAAAAAAACCAGTCCCGTTGTGTACTGGTTTTTCGGCTTGGAACAGGTTTATTTCAACACCTTTCCCTGCACGTCGATGACATCTGACGGGGAAGGTTTGCCAGAATGCTTGCGAAGCAAACTGTACAGGAGTATGCCAAACCCGGTGAGGATCAGATCGTCTATCGGGAGGAAAGGCATCAGATCGACGGGTGAAAGCCAGTATATCAGAAGCAGCGGAAAGATCAGCCATTCGCGCCCTTGCAGCCCTTTTCGGATGAGCTTGCGGGCCAGCCACTGCATGCCGGAACGTGATGGTGTCATGCGCGCTCCACCTCCAGAGGATCTGCTATCTTTCATTTTAGAACAAGGAGTTGGACGGATCAACGAGAGAAAGATTCCACCTTTTGACCGGGGAAACCTGCTTCGTCAAAAATGGCGAAAGCGGGTGTTCGCCCAATTGACAAAGCGATAATGATGGCATATGATCATATTGAAAACGCTTACGCTTAATCCTGGCAACAGGAGCGGGGGAACCAAGATTTTGGGGTGAACCGTATGGAGGGCTATTTCCAGGTCCTAACCCGTCAGCTAACCTCGTCAGCGTATGGAAAGGAGTACAAGCGATGCATAAGGACAAGATGGAAAAAGCTTACCCTTATAACCCGGAAGATGCATTTGTCAAAAAGGGTTGGATCCCCACGGATAAAGGATTGTGGCGAAAAGTGAAGTCTACGGAGGCTTATGTGACGATTTATCCAGAAAATGTGGATGATGATGCTCCTCTATATGAATTTTCGATATACGATCCCAGGGGGATCAGTTGGAAAAATTCACGGAAAGTCCTGAAGGAGATGGAGGATTTATTGCCGATCGGGGACAGTCCTGAACCAGTATCCTCGTTTCCTCATGCATGACGATCTTTACTTTACAATAAAGTGCGTCATGACGAATAAGTCCCGGTCCCTTTTCATGGGGGCCGGGATTTTCGTTTGTGTGTCATTTTGTTTGATTTCATTTTATGAATGAATCATTCTTGGAACGGCTGCTTGCTGCAGGATAATCTGGGCAATATCCCGGGCCGCATGCGGCCGTCCCAGATATCTGGCTGTTTCTCCCATTTTTTGTATCTTTTCTGGATCGGACAAGAGTTCCGTGATGACTGCTTGAAATTCCTGCCAGTTTTCGGCGGAGACGGCTGCGC
Organism: Bacillus thermozeamaize; assembly: GCA_002159075.1. Classification (NCBI taxonomy): domain Bacteria; kingdom Bacillati; phylum Bacillota; class Bacilli; order Caryophanales; family Bacillaceae; genus Bacillus; species Bacillus thermozeamaize. Next base: position 6,757 of record LZRT01000065.1, on the reverse strand, counting down.
CAGCTTTTTTCAGGTATTCCGTATTCCCCTTTTCTTGCCCGGGGATCGGACGGTAGATGAGCAACGGCCGGCCGATGGCCAGACTTTCGCTTACGGTCAGTCCGCCAGCCTTGGTGATGATCAAATCGGAGACGGCCATCAATTCATGGACCTGATTCACATAGCCGAACAGCCGGATGGGATGCGGAGAGTGCTTTAGTTCTTCTTCCAGATACGTTTTTAGGAGACGGTTTTTTCCACAGATAATCAGAAGTTGGATGGGATGAGTTTGCGCCGCAAGGTAGCGGCATATTTTTTTGATCTGCGGCAAATTGCCGTATGCCCCGCCCATCACCAGCAGCGTAGGCAGGAAAGGGGAGAGGCCGTATTTTTTTCGCAGCTGTTCCTCATCGTAGGTGACGCTGTATTGTTCATGCACTGGAATTCCGGTCACGTGGATCCGGGAAGGATGTACGCCTCGCTCAGTCAGAGAAGATTTCAGCCATTCCGTTGCGACGAAGTAGTGGTCGGTGAAGGGCTGCACCCATTGCAGATGCAGGACATAATCGGTGATGACGGTGGCAATCGGAATCGTCAGCTTGCCCATGCCTTTGAGCTCTGACAACAATCCGGCAGGGAAAGGAAAGGTGCTGATAATGGCGTCTGCCCGGTGCGTATCCAAAATTTCCATCATTTTTTCTCGACCCAGGGAGCGATGAACATTCCGGGACAGTCCAGGATAGGAAGACAGAAAGTTGGTTTGTTTATACCATTGACCATACAGGGCTGGCGTTGATTTGATGCTCCGCAGATAGAGCGATTGGGCCATCGAATTGAGACGAGGATAGGCTTCTGCCAGAAAGTCGATGACCGACACCTGGAGATCGGCGTTCATTCGCTGAAAGGCAATCGATAACGCCTCCGAAGCCCGGTTGTGACCTTGCCCATATGATGCCGTAAAGATGAGGATGTTTTTGGGACGTTGTCCCGACATGGCTCATTCCTCCCTTGTTCTCCTCATTTCTCGAACCCTTGTCTTTTTGGATGTGATATGCAGAGCTCGGAGATTTTATGAGCGCGTCGGATAAACCACCTGATATATGAACAATGTACCAGATTCCCGGCCAAATCGCATGCACAATTTTTGACGCCGGGCCGGGTAAATCCTTTACACCGATTCAGATGTATATTTTTTGCAGAACGCCAAATTTTAGACAGACACGTACAGCCATTTTCCGTCATAGGCTCTAGTATGGGTTGATCTTGGCGGGGGTGATGTCATGTCTGGTCTGCTGGCATTGATGATGTTGTTTTTTAAAGAATTGTCTTTTTTTGTTTCCTACATCAAAAATAACGCCTTCCCGCAGCCGCTGAACGAAGAAGAAGAACTGGAAGCGCTGCAGTTGATGCAGAAAGGTGACAAAGAAGCGAGAAACCGGTTGATTGAACATAATTTGCGCCTGGTAGCCCACATCGTCAAAAAGTTTGAAAATACAGGGGAGGATACGGAGGATTTGATCTCGATCGGGATCATCGGATTGATCAAGGCCATTGAAAGTTATGAAATGGGAAAGGGGACCAAGTTGGCCACCTATGCTGCCAGGTGTATTGAAAATGAAATCCTGATGCATTTGCGATCCTTGAAAAAGACCAGAAAAGATGTATCCCTTCACGACCCGATTGGACAAGATAAAGACGCCAATGAGATCACCTTGATTGACATTTTGGGAACCGATCCGGATGATGTCGTGGATACCGTCCAACTGAAGATTGAGAGCAGCAAGATTCATCATTTTTTTCACGTGCTCACAGAGCGGGAACAGGAAGTGATCCGGAGCCGTTTTGGCTTGGATTCCGGCAAGGAGAAGACGCAACGGGAAATTGCCAAGGAACTGGGCATTTCACGCTCATACGTTTCCCGGATTGAAAAACGGGCGTTGAGCAAATTGTTCCAGGAATTTTATCAAGCATCCAAAGGGCGCCCTCGATCAAAAGAAGTTCCCTCGGATCGCTGAACTGGATGCTTGTGGTCCGGTTTTTTTTTTGCGGGGATGACAGGGGTAACATGATATAATAGGGAAAGCAGACGATATCCCATTGTTGGCGACGGCAGTGAGGAATATCAGGACGGGTGAGAGATCTTGGCATGGTTGGAGCGATTTATGCCGAATCACATCGTATCTTCCTTTTTTGAAATTGATCCCGCCTTTTTTAAACAGCGAGGGTTCAAAGGGTTAATCGCAGATCTGGATAATACACTGGTACCTGCGGAAACGGGGCTGGCTACACCTGAGTTGGCGAAGTGGTTGAACGGGCTGAAAGATGAAGGCTTGCGCGTGATGATTGTCTCCAACAACCACCGGCGGCGGGTGGCAAAAGTGGCCGATGCGCTGGATATTCCCTATATCTCACGCGCGCGCAAACCGGCCCGGCGGGCATTCCGGCAGGCGCTTGAACACTTGCAATTGAAACCTGCAGAGACGGTGATGCTGGGTGATCAGCTGTTGACCGACGTTTTCGGCGGAAACCGCCTCGGCCTTTATACCATTTTGGTCAGGCCGATTTCGCCTGTTGAAAAATGGGGAACGCGTGTCAATCGATTGGCGGAAGGGTGGATTCTTCAACAATTGAAGAGACGGGGCAGGTTCCCCAAGCTGAATGGATAACTTTTCTGGAAGGGGTTTCTGACTTGAATGAGGAGATGATCTGTACGGGTTGTGGTGTCGTCATACAGACGACTGACCCACAGCAACCGGGTTACGTTCCCGAGCGGGCACTCGGCCGTCAGGAGCTGATCTGCCAACGATGTTTTCGGATCCGGCATTACAATGATGTGCTGGAAGTATCCCTTGAAGCGGAAGATTACCGCAAAATATTGGATGCGATCAGTGCGCGGTCTGCCGTGGTGGTGATGGTCGTTGATCTGTTCGATCTTGAGGGAAGCTGGATTTCGGGGATCAACCGCCTGATCGGCTTCAATCCCCTGCATCTCGCAGCCAATAAAATGGATTTGTTTCCGCCGGAAACCAATTGGAGACGAATGGAACAATGGCTTTACCGGCAGGCGTGTGATCAAGGCATTCAATTGCATGGCATCTCATTTGTCAGCGCGGAAAAGGATCGCGGTATCCAGGAGTTGATCGGCCAAATTGACCGGCTGCGTGACGGCAAAGCTGAGGATGTCTATATCGTGGGGATGACCAATGTCGGCAAGTCGACGCTGATTAACCGTTTGCTCGGACGGTTGTCAGCCGGCGAGATGGACAAGCCTGGTGAGAGGATGAAAGTGACCACCTCGCCGTTTCCTGGCACCACGTTGGATACCATCAACATTCCTCTTGGAGATGGCGGTTTTTTGATTGATACGCCGGGACTCATCCATCCACGCCGCTTGACGCACTACCTGCTTCCAGAGGATTTGCGCCAGGTGGTGCCCCAAAGCCGCCTCCGGCCGAAGATCTACCAGCTTGAAGCGGGACAGACGTTGTTCTTTGGCGGACTGGCAAGGCTGGATTTTCTCAAGGGGTCCAGACAGTCGTTTGTCTGTTATGCGTCGAACACGCTTCGGATTCACCGGACCAAACTGGAGCGAGCGGATGCCTTGTATCGTGAACATCTGGGGGGATTGCTCTCCCCTCCTGCAGGATCGGGAATCGACAGATATCCGTCGCTATACAGACGACACTTTCACGTGAAAAAGGGACAGGATGTGGCCATTTCCGGTCTCGGCTGGATTGCGGTCAAGGGTGAACGGGCGGAGATTGAGGTGTGGGCGCCGAAAGAGATTGATGTGGTCATTCGGGAATCGATGTTTTGATGTTCTGTGAAAGGGGAGAGGTGGATGGTCCGCATGGTCGGCCTGCTGGGCCACCCGGTCGGTCATTCGTTTTCGCCGCGGATGCATAACGCTGCTTTTAGAGCTTTGGCGCTGCCGTATCATTACGAGGCGTTTGACGTTCTGCCGGAGAGGCTTGCGGAGGCCGTTCGGGGGATGAAGGCTTTGGGGTTTCGGGGGTTTAACGTGACAATTCCGCACAAAGTGGCGGTCATGTCCCTGCTCGATGAGGTGTCAGGGGAGGCGCTCGGCATTGGTGCGATCAACACGGTTGTCATTGATTCAGATGGGAAGCTGTATGGCACCAACACAGACGGTTTGGGCTATTTGCGTTCCTTGCAGGAGGAGGTCGGCATGCAACTGTCCGGTGCCAAAGTGATGCTTCTCGGGGCAGGTGGAGCGGCCCGTGCAGTCGGGTATGCGCTGCTGAAAAAGGGCGTGGACCGTCTGTGGATAGCCAACCGCAGCCGGGAGCGGGCGGAGCAGCTGGCGGCACAGCTGCGCGCGGCCTGTTCGTCATCCGCTTCCGGGAGTTCCGGCGCGATCGCAACCTGCTCATTGGATGAGGCGGGCCGATGGCTGGGTGAAACAACCTTATTGATAAACACCACATCGGTAGGGATGCATCCCGATGTGGACCAATCCCCCCTTGCCGCCGAAGAGCTGCGGCGGTTGCCGGAGGAGGCGGTGGTCAGCGATCTGATTTACAATCCGCGCAAGACCCGTTTTCTCTCGGAGGCAGAGCGGTGCGGGCTGCGGATTCACGGCGGGTTGGGAATGTTTTTGTATCAGGGCGCGGAGGCGTTTCGTCTGTGGACGGGGAAGGAGGCGCCGCTTCCGGTCATGCGCCTGGCGATTGAAGAATCAGGAGGGAATGAGGAGGTATAATGAGCCAGGATCAACGGAACAGACGCGCCATTGGTGTGCTGGGCGGCAGTTTTTCGCCGATTCACCATGCGCATTTATGGGTGGCTCATTATCTCCTGGAGGAGCTGATGTTGTCAGAGGTGGTCTTTGTTCCAGCGGGCCAGCATGCTTTCAAGGGCCGGTTGCTGGAGGCGCATCATCGCCTGGAAATGATCCGATTGGCCATTCAAGGGAAGGACCGCTTTCGCCTGTCCACCATCGAAGTGGATCGTCCGGGTCCATCTTATACATATGAGACCCTTCAAAGGCTCCAGGAAGAGGTGCCGGATGCCACATTTTACTTTATCATCGGCGGGGATAATCTGGCTGAGGTGCCGATGTGGCATCGGGGAGAAGAGCTGCTTCGGAAATTTACGTTTGTCGTCGTGGGCAGGAATCAGGCAGATCGGACGACGCTTGAATCAATCATGGCACAAGATCCGCTGTTGAGGAAATATCGTGCCAATGTGATGATTGTCCAGATGCCCTTTGCGTTTGATCTGAGCAGTTCCTTCATCCGGGAGCGTCTGGCGGCAGGAAAGTCGATTGCCTATTTGGTGCCTGAGCCGGTCGAGGCGTATATCCGTGAACACCGCTTATATACCGGGGAAACGTGCTGAAAAAATCGCGCAGACAGGCTGCGAAGCATTGGATGAAAGAAACGGTTCAGATACAATAACACTCAAGAGAGAAGTTAGGCGGTCGGACTGGAGAGGGGGCGACGGTTTGAATCGGTGGATCCGTCTGATGACGCAATTGGGCAGCCTGATATACGGAAAGCCGACTGCGCAGTTAATCCATTTGTTATGGGTGTTTGCATTGCTCTTTTTGCTCGTTGGGATTATCTATTGGGTGAAGATGGGATGATGAGCGAGCTGCCTTCCTGATGTGGATGCCGAGGTGAGATTTTAGATATATCGAGGTGAAAAGATGGAACGGGCCGAATTGATAGAAGCGGTGCGGAAGGTTTTAACCGAACATCGTTTCCGTCACACGCTCGGGGTGGCAGAAACGGCGAAAAGACTGGCCGCACGTTACGGTGCCGATGTGGAAAAGGCGGAGATTGCGGGTATTCTCCACGATTATGCCAAGTTTTGGCCCGCGTCGAAGATGCGGGAGGTGATTCTTCAGGAACCGGATTTGCCGGATGACTTGCTGGATTACGATCAGGAGTTATGGCACGCCCCTGTTGGGTCCGTCGCCATCAGGCGGGAACTGGGAATCGCTGATCCGGAAATTGTGGATGCCGTACGATATCACACGTCTGGCAGAGTGGCGATGAGCCCCTTGGAAAAAGTGGTTTGCTTGGCCGATTACATTGAGCCTAACCGGAACTTTCCCGGTGTGGATGAGATCCGGGCGTTGGCAGAAGAGGATTTGGATCGGGCTCTTGCGACCGCCTTCGGCGGGACCATCCAATTTTTGATCCGTCACCGCAAGCGCGTTTATCCGTTGACGTTGCTCGCGTACAATGATTTGCTTCATCACGTGGAGGCCAAAGAAGCAAGATGATGAGTCCAGCAACCAAATCGATGACGGGAGGGTGTTATGGAATTTTCGGTTGAGCAAATTGTCCAGAAGGTGGTTCAGGCGGCTCACAAGAAAAAAGCGCTGGATATCCGGGTTTTGGATATTCGGGGATTGTCCATGGTGGCCGATTATTTTGTGATTTGTTCCGGAAATTCGCGAACCCAGGTGGAGGCGATTACCGAGGCCATCGAGGAGGAGCTGGAGCAGGCAGGGGTTTCCATCCAAGGGCTGGAAGGCAAGGAAGGCGCCCGATGGGTGCTGATCGATCTGGGAGATATTGTGGTTCATGTATTTCATCGGGATGATCGGGAGTTTTACCAGCTGGAGCATTTATGGGGCGATGCGCCCTCCGTTGAGCCGTTGTTGGAAGAAGTGGAGCGCGTGTCAACCCATATAAAAATCTTACCGAAGACGGAATAGATCACTCATTTGAAAATCTAACCCAACATTCACCTCAAAGAGGTATACTTGGGTGGCTTGCCCTTACTGACCATGACCTTCCTCTTC
>LZRT01000064.1 GCA_002159075.1 Bacillus thermozeamaize | reverse complement strand
ATCCGCTTTTCTCCAACTCTTTTCGTTGCTGCTCATATTGCTTGATTTATTTTGCGACCGTTTTCCGATCGATGCCTGTGATTCTCGCGATTTCTCGTTGAGACTTCCCCTCCCGGTAGTGCATGATAAGGATGTTTTGCTTCTGGATCAATTGAATCATCTCTCCCCGCCCCCACATCGCTAATATTCGCTCTGTGAGGATTATCTGATAGGGTGGGGGATTTTTCAATGAGCGCAGTGGCGTAGTTTTAGGTTACCGTATACAAACTCCTTGCCCTGATTGTAAAAAAGGAACGCTGACAGGGGTTTCAATCCCTCATAGGTAGGCTACAAACGGCAGGCCCCGCCTTCGCGGGGCTGTCGCTTTGCTGACGGTTTCAATCCCTCATAGGTAGGCTACAAACGGCGGCAAACAAGGCAAAGATGGAAGACGGTGAAATTCGTTTCAATCCCTCATAGGTAGGCTACAAACACGCAGAAGCAACAGAAGTTCCCGCGGAACTGATCGCGTTTCAATCCCTCATAGGTAGGCTACAAACAACCTATCTTGAAAGATGCCGCAGACAAAATAGCCTTGTTTCAATCCCTCATAGGTAGGCTACAAACTTTTTTGCGCCGTGGCAGTGCCTGCGGTTCTGACAATGTTTCAATCCCTCATAGGTAGGCTACAAACGATGTTGGAGGTACCTCCATTGACAGTGAGGTCAGGTTTCAATCCCTCATAGGTAGGCTACAAACCGGATCTTGGCATGAGCTCCCGTTCATGCTAGACCAGTTTCAATCCCTCATAGGTAGGCTACAAACTTTGAAGGAAATCCACGAGGCATTTAAGGACATTAACAAGTTTCAATCCCTCATAGGTAGGCTACAAACCTTCTGTGTGGGGCACCGACAGCTGCAGCCGGAATAAGTTTCAATCCCTCATAGGTAGGCTACAAACGGTCATGGCTGGCGCGTTGAAGCTGGCAAACAAGGAGGTTTCAATCCCTCATAGGTAGGCTACAAACCTCATCCGCTCCTTGATTTTAGCTTTCTCGAACTCGGGTTTCAATCCCTCATAGGTAGGCTACAAACGAATTAGTGACGATGAGATTAAGACGTTCGACAGAATGTTTCAATCCCTCATAGGTAGGCTACAAACTGCAAGGAAACATGGTCGTGCCCGGGCGTGGGGAGGTTTCAATCCCTCATAGGTAGGCTACAAACGCCACACGATGAATATGTGACTCGGATGCGGATCGGGTTTCAATCCCTCATAGGTAGGCTACAAACTCGCTCAAGCGGAACACCTTGCCGTCCATCGAACGGGTTTCAATCCCTCATAGGTAGGCTACAAACTCTTACGGCCAGCTCTGGTTTTCTCAATCTCTGTCTGGTTTCAATCCCTCATAGGTAGGCTACAAACCCAAGGATGAAATAAAAGGAATTCTTTCTGATGTAAGTTTCAATCCCTCATAGGTAGGCTACAAACCATTCGTAAAACGTCTCCAGGAAGCTCTCAAAAAATCGTTTCAATCCCTCATAGGTAGGCTACAAACGGTGCTCGCTGATGTGTCATGATTCCTGAAGTTCAGGTTTCAATCCCTCATAGGTAGGCTACAAACTATGTTCTTTCAGTTCAGGTAGTCACGCAATCGGAAGTGTTTCAATCCCTCATAGGTAGGCTACAAACAAGGATATTTTGAACCTATCAGACTGTGATACTCAGTTTCAATCCCTCATAGGTAGGCTACAAACCCACCGCATAGGCTCTATGAGATCATGAAGCACAAAGTTTCAATCCCTCATAGGTAGGCTACAAACCTTTCTTGGTCTTCTCATCGGTTTCAATCTCCTTGATGTTTCAATCCCTCATAGGTAGGCTACAAACCCATTAAAACACTATAAAATAGGCATTTCCCTTAATTGCGATTATAAACCAGTACAATAAAAATTGAAAGAATTAACTAACTTCAACTATCGATCGTCTCTCTTGTATCAACCATCTCTCGTTTCTTCAATTTCCAAATAATAATGTCGTCGATCTCCAGGCATTTTTGCACGATTCCCGATCGACGACACGAAAAACACAATTTCAAAAAATAAAATCTCACCACATTACCTGTGATCAGCTGATGGCTCACAGGATCTGATCAAACCCGCCTTTCTCTAACCCAATAATCTGACGTTCCGAATATCTTGTAGTGCGTAAAATATAAATGATGACCGAATCCTCATCCTCGTCAATGAGCCGCCTCAATTCTGACTTCAATTTGTACAAATTGGCCTTGGAAATCTCTCCTTCAAAAACGGAATTCTGAACCCATGTCAGGTATTCCCTGCACTTTTTCAACACCTTGGCTGTTCGTTTTACATTGACATCATAAACCAAGATGACGAACATACAAATACAAAGCCCCCTATGCCATCGCTTCCCCCTGCAGATAGGGTGATCCCTCAATCTTCAATCTCCGCAAACTTTCTCCCATGCCTCACCACTGCGCCACAAACGGCTGATACTCCTGATCTTCCACGATCTGTTTTTCAATCTTGTACAATTCCAGCCTCATTAAACGCCTGTACGACACTTCCCGGCCTATGCTGCGATGGCGTATCGTGGTCTGCATCCGCTTTTCCAATTCCTCCACAAATACCTTGCGTCCCGTCTCCTTCAAATAAATCCCTTCAAGATGCTTCTCGAAATGTTTGTCAGTAATCATGCGTTTGCCCACTAATGTAAAAATCACGCGATCAATCAAAATGGGCTTGAAAATTTCGGCCACATCCAGATTGAGCGAAAACCGGCGAAAATTGGTCGTATGCAGGTAGCCAATGCGCGGATCAAGGTGTGTCTTGTAAATCTCGCTCAACACCATCGAATATAACAAGGAATTGCCGAAACTCAGCAACGTGTTCAAGTGATTCTGCGGCGGGCGTTTCGTCCGTTTCTCGAAGCGAAATGCCTCATGTTCCAAGATGCGGTCAAATCCGTGATAATACATCTCGCGAATATTTCCTTCCAGCGCCATGAGTTGCGGCACTTGCCGCACCATCTCGATCCCGGGAAGCAATTCTTCAATCTGTTCCCGAAACGCCCCCACATCTTTTCCGCGGTTTTGATAATACCGCAGCACCTGCAAAATGTTGCGCACAGCGCCATAAACAAACTTCCGCGCCAAGTTCACACGCTTTTCCTCATCGATATAATGCTCCACCTGTTTGACGGTCACATAACCGGCATTGTAATGCTCCCTCGGATAAAACGTCCCCGTATAATACCCGTGATGGTTGAAAAAATGAAGCAAAATCTCCTTTTGCGAACAAAAATCGAGAAACTTTTTGTTGATCGACACTTCTCCAAACAGATACATCTCCCGTATGTTTTCCACCGGAAGATATTTTTTCCCGGTTTCGTTCTCGAAGTAAATGGTATTGTCCTTCCGTTGCAACTGGCCGTTTGTAAAAATGTAAATGCTCCGTTTCATGCCTGCAACCTCCATCTCATGCCCAACAATACTCCCGGTACGCACACTGGCGACAGAAGGAAATTTTCTTCGGCGGCGGGGGAGCCGGCTGGTTCACCAGCCTGAGGATGGCTGCTTCGGTCTGTTCCAACTTCTGAAGATTCTCTGCTGTTAAAAACACCTCCTCCTTCTTGCGCTCTTCCGGAAAAAGAAGCTCTCCCCGTGCTTCGATCCCGTGTTCTCTCATCAGCTTCAGGTAATAAAGCAGCTGCATCCGTGAACTCTCCAGGTAACGCGAACTCTTCTTCACCTCACGCACAACAACTCCTTCGTCCGTCAGTTTGACAACGTCCATTTTGCCCGCATCCACCAAAATCTCTTTCTTCTCTCTGGCGTATCTCTGCTCATGCAAAAAACGGCCAATGACAATGTTGGGATCATCTTCATCCGGTGTGATCTGGCGGGCCATCAGCCAGGCCTCACGCGGACAAATGCAGTAATACCAGATCAAGGTGCCATTGACATGTTCCAGCACTTCCGTCATGCCATTCCCCTCCCCGCCAGCCCATTTCTTTCATTACATCACATCTCTCTTCTATACACAGATCCCACTTTGGTCAAACAGCCAAACCCTTGGCTGCCCTTCACTCCGATGCCGGCATTGAGCGCCACATCCAAAAGCGCCTGATTTCCCATCAAGCGAAAGCGTCCGGAATAGCCTTTAATCACCGTGCCCTTATACATCACCAGGTGCATTTTCGGCACTCGCAACGGCTGGATATCAAACGCGGGACCGTCTGCCACCTCTTCCGCCGCCTCTGGTCCGCGAATCAGTTGAAGCTTCCGCTGCAAATTCTGATACACCAGCTCCCGGAAATCTTTCTCGCGCGGGTGAAAGTACTGCGTATATTTCCGTCCATCCGCACGAAACAACGTGCTGTACACCGTAATCGGAGACAAGGTTTGAACGACAATGGAATCAGAGCCGGCCGTCTGTTGTTCAGTCGCCATCTGAACCACGCGCAAATTCACCCGTCCGAGGCGCAGACCATCCTCCCGCAAGATGGTGTTCATCACGGCTTGGCAGAACGGTATGACGGGCGAACTGACCACCAATTTCACCGGCCCTTCAAAGCGGATCACGGCTTCATCACGGAGCAGACGATAGCGTCCCATCAACCTGGAAAAAGTGAACAGGCGAAACTGCCTTTCTCCATACTGGAAGCCCACATTGTGCAGAAAATCGGAAAAGTCCGGATCCTGCACCCGGTAAAGAGCGGATTGGATATAGTAGTTGTAATGAACAGGAAGTTGAAACACGTTCTCTTCCGCTTGCAATGTCATGATGAGATGCAACCCCATACCACCTTTTTATATGTATTTTTTATTTTAATTTATTAGATTATTAGATGTACAAGTTTATTCTATAACAAACAAAATGTTCTGTCAACAATTTTTGACAAAAAAAGAGCTGTTTCAAAAGCGTGAGGATCGCACTTGAAACAGCTCCATCAGATGTACTAACCCTCATAGGCAGGCCATACCATCGTTTCCAAATGAATAAACAATTTCAATCCCTTGAAGGTATGTACCCTATCGTTATTGATACTTTATAATTTATATTCCTTTTGAACTGAGACATACAACTCTACAGAGAAGCAAAATGCTTTGCAACCAATGCCTTTACCTTTTCCGGCACCTCAACATGGATGAAGTGACCCGCATCTGGGATGACGTGTACCTCGGCATGGTGAAACGAATATTCACGCAATTTGTAGGCAAAGTCGGAATGAATGTAAGGGTCATTTTCACCCCAGAGAATGGTGACCGGTACCTTCAGTTGTGACAGTTTTTCATGATTTTCCACCAGTTTGTGATTGGCCGAGCGATACAGATCCAGAATCACTTGCCTGTTTTGATGCGTTTGAAGGACACGGTAAAAGTCATTGAGGATCTCCTCATCCGCGGATGGGATTTCCCGCTTCATCGCGGCCATCCAGCGTTCCCTGTCCGCGTATTTTTCCATCACCTCTTCTCCTTCTCCCGGTTTCCTCCATTTTCTGGCGATTGGGTGCCAGCGGTATTCGGGAGATAACGTGGAATCGCTGACGATCAGGCTCAAGATGCGTTCCGGATGTTCGCAGGCCCATTTTAGGCCAATTAAGCCACCCCAATCGTGAACGACAAGGTGGAATTTTCCGATTTTTAATGATTCAGTAAATTCGGTCACAAATTGCAGGTATCGTTCCCAGGTGCAGGGCTCGTCAAAGCGTTCGCTCTGTCCAAAGCCCGGCAGATCGGGGGCAATCGCCCGAAAGCCTGAGGAGACGATGACCGGGATAATTTCCTTCCATAAAAGGCTGGATTCCGGAACGCCGTGGAGAAGAAGGACCGGCTCACTGGAATTTTCTCCTTGGTCAATGTAAGCAACCGCTTTGTTTTTCAGGTACATCCTGCGTTTTTCCATATTCACCAACATTCTCCTCTCAACATTTTTCCTCTCACCAATATTTCTTCTTCATCTCTTCTTCATAACCTCTCTTCCCAAGTTCGAGCCTTCTTTCATCCGTCTTCTTTAATGGGTTCTCCGAAAAAATCCCATCGACTCATGCAACTGCGTGGCCGTCGCATTGAGCGTCTCCGAAGTGGAGAATACCTCTTCCATCGCCGCCAGCTGCCTCTGCAGCGCAGCAGCCACCTGGTTGGTGCTGGCAGCCGTTTCCCTTGCGATATGCGTCATCTCATCCACGGAACGGATCACCTGCTCAAAACTGACTGCGATTTTCTCAGAGGACGTGGATACCTGACGGATCCGCTCCGCCACATCCTGGGTGGATGCCACAATCCGTTGAAACGCCTCTCCGGCCCGCAAGACAGCGTTCAGCCCTTCCGTGATCTCCCGGGTCATCACCCGCATCACCTCGACGACACGGGAAGTGTCCTCCTGGATCTCCGAGACCAAAGTTCCAATTTGGTTTGCCGAGGTGCTGGATTGTTCAGCCAGCTTACGGACATTGCCCGCCACCACGGCAAAACTTTTTCCATGCTCGCCGGCACGCGCCGCTTCAATGGCGGCATTCAAAGCCAGCAAATTGGTTTGTGAGGCGATGTCGGCGATCACGTCCAGGATTTTTCCAATCTCCCGGGACCGCGCCTCCAGCTGTGCCACTACCTCTGCCGAACGTCCCACTGTTTCATTGACCCGCTTGATTTGTTCCACTGCCTGTTGCACCGATTGATTTCCTTGTCTCGCCTCTTCGGTAACACTGGAGGCCGCAAGGGAAACCTCCTTGGAGACGGCCGTGATGGAAGCGATGCCGTCATGCATCTCCTGGATTTCTTGATGTCTGGCTTCCGCCGCCTGGACCTGTGTATCGGCTCCGGCGGCCATCTGATCGATCGTCGTGGTGATGGTCTGTGCCACGGTCATGGTTTCCTGCGCGGTAGCGTACAATTCCTGGGAAGAGGAAGCAACCTGACCTGCCGCGCACCAGCTGATGGATAATATGTTGCCAAGCATCCCCCATATGATTGACGGATTGAACAATCCCTTTCAGCTCACCTGCATGCTTCTCGTCCACACGAATTCCCAGATCCCCTTGGGCCATTAGTTTCAATTGTTCAATCACCGGATTCATCGGCGCCACAAACCGCTTGTAATTCAGTCCTCCGATCAACGCCCCAAGCATTCCTCCGCAAACCACCGTGATAAGAACATTCACCACCAGCGCTAATGAAAGCGATGAGTGCATCGTGTCTCCCCCTTGATACAAAACAAAATGTTTGGTGTAAAGACGGGTTGACTTGACAGAATCGTGAATGAACAGTGATGAACTTTTTTTGAAAACATTATAACACGAATATTGTTGTTTTAGTGAATACACAAAACAAATTTTCTGCTCGCTATGGGCACCTCCAAAATATGTGATAGGATAAGTGGTAGAACTTACACATGACACGGAAGGGTGGAAAGAAACCATTGAAACATGAAGCGCGGGTCTTCCTCCTGCTGGCCCTAACAGCCTGCCTGTGGGGGTTGAGCATTACCCTGGTCCGGCATCTGAATCTCTCCTTCCCTGCCACGGCTTTGGCAGGAATTCGCAGTTTTATCGCCGGTCTGTTTCTCTTTGGGGTGGCGTGGTCCAGCAGGTCCCTGACGCCTGTCCCGCCGCAGGGCTGGCGCCACATCTTCATGGCGGCCCTGTTTCTGGTCTATCTTCAACAAATGGCGCTGAGCTGGGGACTGCGTTTTACCCATGCCGCGACCGCCGGAATCATCATCGGCCTGGAGCCGGTCCTGACCATCCTGTTTGCCGCCTGGTGGCTGCGCGAACGGATGTCGTTGATCAATTGGCTGGGCGTGTTTCTGGGATTCGCGGGCGTCTGTATCATTGTCCTTTCCGACACCGAAGATTCAGGATTTCACGGGCTCCGTCTGGGAGAACTCATCACCCTGGGCGCGGTGCTGTCGGCAGCCATTGGGAGCATGTTTGTCAAAAAGGCCGTCGCCTGCGCAAACGCCATGACGGTGACGGCCTACAGCTTTCTCATCGCCTCAGGATGTTTCCTGCTGACGATGGGGGTGGAATGGCTCATCTTCCCCACGCAAGATTATCCCACCCAATGGCTTCCCTGGGCGCTGCTGCTGTTTACCGGCATCGTCTCTATCGGGCTGTGCAATCTCTGGTGGAACTACGGGATTCAACAAGTCGGCGCATCGCGGGCCAGCCACTTTCTCAACCTGATTCCCGTCTCCAGCCTGCTCTTCTCTGTGTGGCTGCTGGGTGAGCCGGCCTCCTGGTGGCACTTGCTTGCCCTGGTCTTTATCCTGCTCGGCGTAACCTTGGGTTTGCGTCCGGTATCCATCCGGACGAAAAGCCGCCCTTTACACGACAGCATCCAATTGTAGCATGAATGTCAGTCAACGAAAGGAGATCCATCCATGAGCGCCTGGAAATACAGCAAGGAATCCCCCTGTCCGGAATGCTATAGCTGGATTCCAAAAGATTCGCCATGCGACCATGAAAAATATGAATGTCCAACCTGTGGAAGAAAGCAGTGCATGAAACACTGGCCATACCCGATGAAATCAGAAACGGAAGCGATCCATTTTTTAAAATCGGCAGAAATGAAAACCGGAAAAAAGTGCTTCGTAAGAAAAATCGTCAATCAATCTGGACGCGAGAGATGGAAGATCTTCACTTCCGAAGAGGATTATTTGTCCTATATTCAAACGCATAAGCACAAAAGATAAAGTTGTTATCAACTCCGAACGTATCAATTTGTCGGGATGCAATCGGCAACCATGGAAGCGTTAAGCCTAAAAATGACGGAAGCCGGCACCATGTCCATGATGCCGGCTTCGAACTTCTGGCCGTTGCCGATCATTTCTTGCCCAGCCGTTTCCTCAGCACGATGGCCAGCGGCACCCCAAACGCGCCCACCGCTATCGCCTCCCCCAGTCCCACATAGAGGACAGTGGCCCAGTACGGAACATGGAAGATGGGCGCAAGGTAGGCGCTTACCAGAAAGGCGTTGGCCAGCACCGGCACCGCAAAGGCCAGCCACGAGCGACGCAACAGGTATGTGCCAATCGCCGCCAAAAGTGTCACCAGACTGCCGCCGAAAATGTCCCAGAGACCCAAACCGCCCAGGGCGTTGGCCACCAAACAGCCGATAAAAAGACCGGGGATCGCCTCGGGAAAAAAGATGGGCAGCACGGTCAGCGCCTCGCTGACCCGCACCTGAATGGGCCCGTATGAATAGGGAGCGAACGCCAGCGTCAACACAACATAGAGGGCAGCGATCATGGCCGCCCTTGCCACAGTTCGAACCGACATCAGCACACCTCACAAACAAAATCATTTAATGAAGACCAGAATCATTTGATGAAGACCAGATAACCAGGGATTCACATCATGGAAGAATGCGACATTCCGCCGCTATCCCTCGGGAAAGCATCCTTCTCCGATAATGCCGAAAAATGCTCATCCAGCCGGTAAATGCGCCCCATTCTGTCCTTATAAACCACATGCTCGCGAGAGAACTGCCGGGGACTTTCCAGTCCCGCCGCCGCTGCCAGGTGGAACAATCCTTCGCGCAGCGCCAGGACGTAATTGGCGACACGGTATTTCTTCTCTTCGACGACAAGCGCTTTCTGCAGGCGGGGATCGGTGGTGGCCACCCCTACGGGGCACTGGTTGGTATGGCAGCGCATCGCCTGAATGCATCCCACCGCAATCATGAATCCGCGCGCAATATTGACCAGATCGGCGCCCAGAGCCAGGGCAATCGCGATCCGGTCAGGTGAATACAGCTTGCCCGAGGCAAAGAGCACGATCTCCTCCCGGATGCCATGCTTTTTCAGCGCCTCGTCAACAATCGGCAACGCCGCGTGCAAGGGCAGGCCCACGCTGTCTGCCAGCTCCTGGTAAGTGGCGCCGGTCCCTCCTTCCCCGCCGTCGACGGTGATAAAATCCGGATATACTTTCAGTTCCACCATCTTCCGGACAAATTCTTCAATCGGTTCGGGCGCCCCCACGACCAACTTGATGCCTATCGGCTTCCCTGTCTCTCTTTGCATGCGGTGAACAAACGAAAGCAGGGCATCGGCATCCGCCAGCTCCTTGAACCGGTTGGGACTGTCCACGGTCTTGCCCACGGGAATGCCGCGAATGGCGGCAATTTCAGGAGACACCTTGCTGCCTTCCAGGTGTCCGCCGCGGATCTTGGCCCCTTGTCCCAGTTTGAGTTCAAAGGCCCGCACCTTCGGATGGGCAGCCCACTCCCTTAGCTTATCCCAACTGAATGTGCCATCCTCATTCCGGACCCCGAAAAGCCCCGGGCCAATCTGCATGATCAGGTCTACATCTCCTTTGAGATGATAAGGGGAGATGCCTCCTTCTCCCGTGTTCATCCAGGTTTCACCGGCCAGTCCCAACCCCTCGGACAGTGCGGTAATCGCGTTTTCACCCAGCGCACCGTAACTCATCCCGGACATCCCCACCAACCCCCGAACGCGAAAGGGGTGCGGACGGTTTGCGCCAATCACCACCGCATCCTCTTCTTTCAACAACCAGGATGAAACCTGGCTGTCCACCTGCCGTTCTTTCCGCGAAATGAGCGTTTCCTTTAAGATATGATACTTTTTTGTGGACACCGGCACCTTTTCCACCCAGAGCTCTTCCGATAACTTGGGAAACAAACTGTTCCGCAAATAGAATCCTTCCGCCTCAAAATCCCGCCTGGAGCCAAAGGCGATCATCGCCTTCCCGTACTTTGCCGAAAAAACCACCGTCTGGTAATCGACACGGGAAAACGGCTTGCCTTCATTGTCGTGATCAAAGAGATACTGGCGCATTTCCGGGCCAATCATCTCCAGAAAATACCGCACGCGCCCCAGCAGCGGGTAATTGCGCAGGACCGCATGTTGTTTCTGGCGTTGGTCGAACAGGTAGAACCCGACAAACAAAGCGACCGGTATGAGAATAAAAACGGATATCAAAAATGCCAAGAGCACCCAAAGCAACACTTCCGCCATCCCATTTCACCCCCCTCACAACCGCCACTCGCGCTCGCCGACATGAGCGTTCACCACCTTCATTGTAACGCACAGAAAAACGGATGCAATGCCGCCCACGCCTTCTTTCTGGTGATGTCATACACTAAACCAAACATAACCGCCGGACAGCAGGACATACTATATGTGCCGTCCGATGTCCGGTGGTGCCGGAAAAAGGGAAAATCCAACTAACCATGGAAAGGAGAGCGAACCATGCCACTCATTCCACAAGAACCCACCCGCCCCTTTGATACCATTCGCAGGGAAATGGAACGTTTTTTTGATCCGGCGAACTGGAGCTTTTTCCAGTCGCAAGTGTTGCAAACCGACGTATATGAAACGGACACCGAAGTGGTGGTGGAATGCGCCATTCCCGGAGTGAAAAAGAAAGAGGATATCCGGATACACCTGGACGGACAGCAACTGACCATCCAGGCCGTGATTCAGCGCCATCATACGGTGGAGCATGAAAACCGGCGGTTTCATCGGGAAGAGCGATATTACGGTCAATTTCAGCGGACCATCACGCTCCCTCACCCTGTCGAAGAAGAAGGAATCAAGGCTTCTTACCGGAATGGCATTCTCGAAGTGCGGATGAAGAAATCGGCGCCTGTTGCAAAAAACCGGATCGACATCGATTTTCACTGAAAATGACAGGCCAGCTGAACCCGCAAGGTTCAACTGGCCTCTTTATCTAATGGTATCTAACGGTCCCTTTATCCAACAAAATCTTCCGATCACCTATCTGCCAATCGCCATCATCCGCTCGTACAACCCGTCATACATGCGGGCCTCCGAACGGGCGATATAGGAACCGGCCCGGTACATCAGCTGATAATCTTTCGGATCCTGGTACCGTTTCAGCACATCCTTACACAACTGATAATGACGTGGCTCATGCTCATCGGCATGGATGGACCAGAACCGCACATCCAGTTTCCGCGACCGGTTATAGTTGGGGTGCTGGAGACCCTTCGCAATCAGCCCCATCACACGGCCGGCAAAAAACTCCGACCCCAGGCCAATCGCCGCCATCGCCTCCAGCGGCGTCGCCACCTTGAGAAATTGGATCAAGGTGTTAATCGCCTCTTCCACTACGGGCGAAACCGGCCAGTCGGGCACATACTTCTCGTTGGTCGGCACATCCGGGGCTGCCGAGGTGAGAAACGTCCAGTACAACCTCGAATGATAACGCTCCGGATTGCCCCTTCCCCCTTCATCCCAAAGGTTGTCCGCAAGAGGCACCCACCAGTCATCTTCCGGCAACACCGCCATAATCGCCGCCCCCAAAGTGCGCGGAAAATTCCGGCTGTAGTAGCTGTATTGCAGGGCAAACTCCTTGATCTGCTCCTCCGTAAAGGCGCCGTCCAGCAACGTCCGCATAAACCGCCCTTGAATGATCTCTTTTTCCACCAGCTCGTCAATGGCCCGTTCAACATCCTCGTAGGATTGAAAGTCGTTCATCTCCATCCTCCCTTTCCGAGCAACAAGTCTACTGCAAACCGTATGGGAATTCAAGGGAAGAGCAGCCGCGTTTCCCGAACATTTCTTGAATTTCCCTGTATTTCCTTGTATCGCCGCTTTTTACTCGCCAATCATCGTTTTCAGAACACCCAGCCCTTCCACCTCGACCTCGACCAGGTCACCAGGCCGCAGATAGGAAGGGGGATTCATCGCGTGACCGACGCCTGCCGGCGTTCCTGTCGCGATAATATCTCCCGGTTCAAGGGTAATGCCGGCAGAAAGGGTTGCGATGATTTTGGGAATGGTGAAAATCATTTGTTCGGTATTGGCCGACTGACGCACTTCGCCATTCACCCGGGTAACGATCTTCAGCCGCTCGGGCGTCGGCACCTCCTCTTTGGTGACCAGGTAAGGACCCATCGGGCAAAATCCGTCGAGGCTTTTCCCGATCAGCCATTGCTGGTGGCGCGCCTGCAGATCACGGGCGGTCAGATCGTTGATCAGGGTGTAGCCAAACACCACATCCATCGCCTCTTCTTCGGTCACCGAACGGGCCCGTTTGCCGATCACCACTGCCAGCTCTCCTTCATAATCCATCTGCCGGGTCACATGAGACTGGCAGCTGACAACCGCACCCGGATGCGCCACAGCCGTCGGCGCCTTGCTGAAGACAACCAGGTGTTCGGGTATGGCTTCCCTTCCGCCCATTTCGGCAGCATGAGCAGCATAATTTTTCCCAACACAAAAAATGTTTTTGGCAGGCCGCGGGATGGGGGCCAAAAGCTGCACCGATTCAAGCGGCTTAAGCCACGAAAGGCTCACATCCCCTGCGTTTTTGCGGTACGCTTCGACAAATTGCAAAATTTCCCGGGAAATTTCCACAAACGCCTCGCCCATCTGAATACACTGGAGAAGGCTGTCGGGAAGGGGATGCGCAACCGGCTTGGGATCATCCTTGACGATCTGTGCCTGTCGCAGATGGATGACATATTTTTGGTCGCGAGTCAAAAGGCCGACAGCCGTTTTCCCGTCAGCTATGTATGTCACAAAACGCATGATTTCTCCTCCTCGCTCATATTCTCCTTTATTTTACCTTAAGCGTCACCCGCTGAGAAAATTCCCCCGCAAAAAAACCCGGGGGGTTCCCGGGAATAATGCCAAACACAAACTTTTCACAAGGTGCGGGACACTTCTTCAACCAGCCGGCGCCCTTCCTCTGCCCATCTTGGATCCAGGCTGGCATCGGGATCGGCCGGTTCTTGGAACTGATTCATCAACCCGCTGTCCAGCCCTTCCTCGTTCAGGGTTGTATCGGCCTGCACAACATGTTTGATCACGTAGGGGGTCCCAAACACAACCTTCGCATCCGGTGCATCCAGTTCTCCTTCCGTCACCTCAAACGGCACACGCAAATAAATGGTGGCCTCGCCATCCTCCGCCACAATCCGGTCAAATGATCCGTGATCATAATCCCAATTCCCCCCGAGCACAAAATCAAATTGCTCAAACTGCTTGCTGAGAGGCCCGTACTCACCTGTTTTCCCGATGATCGACGCATCTGGTATCTGATGCATGTGTTCACCTCCCTCAAGTGGAAGGAATGTTCGGCCCGTCTGTTTTCCTGTGATCAATCGGCTCCTCAGACCGGCGCCGGGCTTCTTTCAGGTACTTCTTTTGTTCCAGCGACATTTCCTGCGGCATTTTTACCTCACTTGGCTGATTATTTGAGAACTTGCGATTGCGAACCATTTGATTCACTCCTTTGTCTTTCATCCTCTTCTCCATTATCCTTCCCCAAATGGCAAACCTTACGCTCCCAAAAGAAAAGAACCGCCTTTAGCGATTCCATTGAAATGACGAGTTTTGTTTGAGCAGGTTCATCATCGTTGGCGATGAGAATGTACGAGGTAAAAGTGATGTGCCGATTGTTGCAGGTGAGTCGGCAAGACTGCTATGATTGATTGAACCATGTGTAACGATGGAGGAAAACTTATGGCGAAAAAATATCAAATTAAGGATTGCCTGGATAGGCTTGCTTGTATTTTTGTACCTGCAACTTATCGGGTTCGTCGCTTTTGTGATTGTAAATGCAACTGAACTGGAAAATATCCATGAGTTATCTTTTTTGCTGCTTTTACTGCTAATCTTTTGTTTGATGTATACCTTCAGGATCTTTTCATGGATAAGACAAGACAAGGCAAAATGTAAACTCTGAAATACTGTCAATGATCCCCCATTACGAAAGGGCCTGATCCAAATCGGCAATCAGATCCTCCACATCCTCCAGTCCCACCGAGTAGCGAAGCAAACCATCCCCAATGCCCCGAGCCAGGCGCACTTCGCGCGGCATGGCGGCATGCGACATGGTGGCCGGGTAGGAGAGAATGCTTTCCACAGCGCCAAGACTCACCGCCGCGAGGGGAATCTGCACCTTGCGCAATACCTGCAACGCCTTTTCGCGCGTTCCCACATCAAATGACAGAACGGCCCCGTACCCTGAACTCTGCTGTTCATGGACAGCCTTTCCGGGATGTCCCGCCAATCCCGGATAGTACACCTTCTCCACCGCCGGGTGAGCCGCCAGCCATTCCGCCAGCCTGACGGCATTCTCCTGTGCCTGCTGCATCCGGACCGCCAGGGTCTTCATGCCCCGCAGAACCAGCCAGGCATCCTGTACGCCCAGCACCGCGCCAAAACCGTTCTGAACCTGATACACCCGCGCTGCCAGCGGCTTCTCCCTGACCACCACCAGGCCGGCCAGCACATCGCTATGTCCGCCAAGGAACTTGGTGGCGCTGTGGATGACGATATCAAAACCCAGTTCCAGCGGCCGCTGGAAGTATGGCGTCATGAACGTGTTATCGATCATGGTCAGCAGCCCGTGCTCCCGTGCCAGCCGGACCACTCCGGACAGATCGGTGATTTTCAGCGTCGGATTGGACGGCGTCTCCACATAGATGCCACGCGTATTGGACCGGATCGCCGCCTCCACCTGGTTCAGGTCGGTCGTGTCGACAAAGCTGACTTCGAGCCCAAAGCGTGGGAAAATCTGGGTCAGAACCCGGTATGTCCCGCCGTACACATCCTCTGAGACGATCAAGTGATCCCCCTGGGAAAAGATGCTGAACACCGAAGAGATGGCCGCCATCCCGGAAGCAAAGGCAAAACCGGCAATCCCGCCTTCCATCTCCGCGATCGCCCGCTCCAGGGCATCGCGCGTTGGATTGCCCGAACGGGCGTAATCATAGGCTTGCGGCTTCTCCACGTCTGCCTGCCGGTAGGTGGACGCCTGGTAGATGGGCGTACTGGACGCGCCGGTAACCGGATCAATCATCCCTTCCGTGTGTAGTACCCGCGTCTCCCATTTCATCCGTCTCATCACCCTTTCAACTCCCTCTCCGCTGTCTCCAAGGCCTGCGCAAGATCGGCAAGCAAATCCTCCACGTGTTCTATCCCCACCGCAATACGCAGCAGCGTCTCATCGACGCCGACCCGCTTGCGGACCTCTTCCGGCATATCGGCATGTGTCTGCATCGCCGGAAACGTCATCAGGGTCTCCACGCCACCCAGGCTCTCGGCAAACGAGATGACCTTCAGGGAACGCAGGATGGAGGCTACCAGGCGCTGATCCACCACCCGGAAAGACAGCAAACCCCCATGGCCGGATGCCTGCCGCAGGTGAATCTCCCGCCCCGGGTGGTCCGCAAGTCCCGTATAATATACTTTACTGACCAGAGGATGGGAAGCCAGATACTCGGCCAGCCGCTGGGCATTTTCGCTTTGCTGGCGAAGCCGCAGGGCGAGGGTTTTCATTCCCCGGAGCAGCAGCCAGGAGTCAAATGGAGAAAGCACTGCGCCCACCGTATTCTGGATGAACGCGATCCGCTCCCCCAACGCCTCATCCCTGGTCACCACGAGGCCGGCCAACACATCGTTATGCCCTCCCAGATACTTGGTCGCACTGTGCAGCACCAGATCGGCGCCTGATTCCAGCGGCCGCTGATAATACGGGGTCATCAGCGTGTTGTCAACAATGCTGAGAATCCCTTCTCGCCGGGCCCACGCACAGACTGTTTGCAAATCGGTGACGTGCATCTGCGGATTGGTCGGCGTTTCAATCAGCAGTCCCTTGGTCTCGGGACGCCGCGCCGCCTCCAGCTGCTCCAGGGAGGTGGTATTCACGTAGGTGGCCGTCAGCCCGTAACGTCTCAAAACCTGTTCAATATACCGGTATGTGCCCCCGTACAAATCCATCGAAACCAGCAGGTGATCGCCCTGGCCAAACAGGGAAAAAGCAGCCTGAATGGCCGCCATCCCGGAAGCAAAGGCAAATCCCCGCGCGCCTCCTTCCAGGCGGGCGATCTCCGCCTCCAGCACACTCCGCGTCGGATTCCCCGTGCGCGTGTAATCAAAACCGGTCGACTCGCCCAAAGCGGGATGCCGGTATACCGTAGCCATGTAGATAGGGGTGTTGATGCTCCCGGTAGCTTCCTCCCGGACCAAGCCAGCCTGTGCCAGAAGGGTTTCGATACGTGGTTCGTTCATCGCCGATCTCTCCTATCAAGTAACTTAGATATACACTTTACAGAGATTGTAAAACGGTGTCAAGAGATCGATCATCGATTGATATCGAATCATGATCGATTAAGGAAGAGATCGATTAAGATATAAACGAGATGTTGAATCATGAAGACGAATGAAGGACGGGCACATCCAAGACAAATGACGACGACAAATGGATGAAAAGGAGACAGCAACCGATGATCCACTTCAATCTGAAAGGGGATTGGCTGGAGTGGCTGGTACCAGCCTCCTGGGAAGGCCGGACGCTGGCGGACGTGATCGAGAACGAACTGGTCTATCCTCTGACATACTTCCGGCAACTGGCCAAAAGGGGCTGCATCCTGGTCAACCAGCGGCGGCGAAACCTCTTCACGAAACTCCAGGCCGGGGATCGCGTGCGCTGGAAAGTCATGAAACGAGAGCCCTTTGGCGTGACACCAGAACCGATCCCTATCGAGATCCTCTACGAAGACGAACACCTGCTCGTCGTGTTTAAACCGGCCGGAATGGCCGTTCACCCTACGGAACCGCAGATGAGCGGTACACTGGCCCATGCCGTCGCCTTCTATTACCAAACCCATGGCGAACAGCGTCGGGTCCGGCCGGTACACCGCCTGGATCGGGACACCACGGGGGCCGTCATCCTGGCCAAACACCACTTGGCGCATGTCCTGTTGGACAAACAGTTGCGCGAACGGCAGATTAAACGCAGTTATCTGGCATTTGTGGAAGGGATCCTTGAGGAAAATGACGGGACGATCAACCAACCCATCGGCCGCGACCGCCATCACCCGACGCGACGGCGGGTATCCCGTTCACCCCACGCCAAGCCGGCCATCACGCATTATCAAGTGCTGGCCCGCTATTTCCCGCCCCACTGCCCCGGAGTCACCAAACTCCGGGCACATCTTGAAACAGGACGCACCCACCAGATCCGCGTCCATCTCAGCCACCTGGGACACCCGATCATCGGAGACACCCTATACGGGGGACGGCACATTCCTTTCCCCCGCCAGGCCCTGCACAACGAAAGGCTTGCCTTTTCTCACCCGCTCACAAGGGAATGGATTGAGGTAGCCATCCCTCTTCCCGCCGATTTGCAGGAACTGGAGAACAAATTGAAACAAGCTTCTCTACCCGGGCCACAGGATTGAAGAAATCCCGTGAGCCAAAAAAACCGCCTCTTTTTGGGCGTCCGTCTGGGGCGGCTGTCATTCCCCTTTCAGGAAAGACAGCACCTTCTCTTCATACTCCTCTTTGTAGTTCAAATAAGCCTCTATGTGTCCCCCCTTATCCAGCAACCATAGCTCCGTGCTCTCCGCCGGCGCCGCACTCTCAATGCGCTGGCTTTCCGTATAAGGAATCGCTTCATCCTCTTTCGTGTGAATCAGCAGCAACCGCTTCTCACCAAACTTTTCCACAGCTTGATAGGGACTGACCTCGTCCACGTCAACCCCCAACATCAAGGGAAGTACATTGAGGATCACCGGTGTAAAGGGAAAAGATGGCAGATTGGACCAGACAGGCAAATTTTTACTCAGATAGTCTCGCAAATCGGAAAACGGACTGTCAGCCACAACCGCTTCGATGTACGGAGATTCTGCTCCTGCCAGAATGGCCGTCACGGCACCCATTGACCAGCCGATGACAGCCACCCTTGCCGACTGCCGTTGTGAGCGGACATAATCGACGGCTGCCAGCAGGTCGTATTTTTCCAAATATCCAATCGTGGTGATCTCCCCTTCCGATTCCCCTGAGCGGCGAAAATCAAAGGCCAACACATTGTATCCTTCATTCGTCAGCCTTTTGGCCAGGTTCAACGCCGTAATCTTGTCATTCGTCCGGTTGTATTTGTATCCATGCGCAAAAATCACCGTATCCCCAGAACCCACCACCTGTCCTTCCCTTTGCGAAGGAATCCACCAACCCCGCAAAAGCACCTGATCCTTTTGGCTGTGAAAAGAAACATCCTCATAATAGAGTCCGAAATCCTGCGGGGTTTGCTGTATTGGCCTGGGGTCCGGTTTCACCAATTGCATCCCTACATAAACAGAGACGGCAATGACGCTAAACACCGTCAGGACGGACAGGATCGCAATCGCCAGCGCAACCCTTTGCCACGTCAGCCACCGTCTTTTTTCAAGCCTCGTTGGCATGGATGGCTGAAACTGACCTTGACCGCTCATACACGACTCCCCCCTGAACATCTTCACACTTTCTTTAAAAAAATAAATCAAAAATACAAATCGCCCCAACAAGGGGCGAATGTACACAAACGGAAAACTGTGCGCAAAGTGATCGGCTGCTTACAACATCCCTTTCTCCTTGAGCACTTCCGTCAGCTGATTGGGTCGTTCGCCAATGACCAGGCGGTCATCGATCTTTACGACAGGAATGGTTGAAACGCCCAGCCGGCTGAGCTCATCCATATAGGCCGGATTCGCCTTGACGTCACGCGACTCATACGAAATCCCCTGCTGTGAAAGAAACTCTTTCACCCGCGTGCAGGCCCCTCACCCGGCCGCACCATATACAATCACACGATGTTCCATTCCATCAACCTCCCGATTCATTTGATCACACCTTCAGCTCTGGACCTTCGGATCTATTCTCAGTCTATACCAAAATGAATGACTATTTCAATCAACAATCTGCTCCAAAAAGCTTCAAGCCAAATCGCTTCAGGGAATCGCCATGCCGGAACAATGACCTCAAAGAAAAGGAATGACCTTCTCTTCGCCAAAAAAAGAGCCGCGGATACGGCTCTTGTGAAAAGGGCTCTTTTAAAGCTGGATGGTTCCTCCGATTTCCGGAACGACCACTTCCGTTCCCGGGCTGACCCGCTTCACTTCCTCGACAAACTGGTTGGCATCCTGGAGCAAGAGCGGGAAGGTTCGATAGTGAATCGGGATCACCTTTTTGGCCTTCAACATTTTGGCAGCCAGGGCACCCAGCTTATAGTCCATGGTGTAATGCCCGCCGACGGGAATCAAGGCATAGTCAATCGCATGCAGTTCACCGAACAATTGCAGATCTCCAAAGAGACCGGTGTCTCCCAGATGATAGACGACCGTATTGTCCAACGTCATGATGTAACCGGCCGGTGTTCCGTTTTGGGAAGAATGGAAGGCATGCACCATGTGTGCCGAGAGCGGCCCGATTTCCACTGTTCCACCGATGTTCATGCCAATGCCTTGCTCTTCTTTTAGTCCTTCCTTCACCAGCTGGGCAATCACTTCGGGCTGCGCCACCACTTTTGCACCGGTCTTTTCCGCCAGAGCCACCGCATCCGTCACATGATCAAAGTGATCATGCGTGACCAGAATGACGTCCACTTTCTCAGGCAGCTGTTTTGTCGGATGGACAGGATTTTGCGTGATCCACGGGTCCACCACTGCAACAAAACCTTGGTCACTGTCCAGCTGGACGGTCGCATGCCCATGCCATGTCAATTTTGCCATCCGTTTCTCACCTCGGTTCCGGAAATTTGCTATCCATGACAGTATTGTTTCGCCGTAACCATTTTACCCCAATCAGACATACTTTTCCAGATTCCCCATCATGGCGAGATCCATTCACTGCATTTTTTACCGCGGGTAAGGGGTTTGGCCGGATAGTGCCACAGGCTGGTGCCGTCTGCGCCGCTTCAGCAAAAAACCGCCGTGGTAATAATTCGGTTCGAACGATACGATAAACGCCTGCGGTTCAATGGCCAAAATGTCCCGGTAAAGCGAACTTTGTTTTTTTCGCGTGGTGACGATCCACATGATCCACCGCGGCCCTTCCAGACCTTCCGCGGCCCAACCGGTAACCCCGTATCCTTTGTCCCGCAACGCTTTCACCAAGTGACTGTAACAGCTGCCATTGACGACTACCTGTACCGCCACATGACCCAGCGCCAGCCGTTCCTCGATCTTCGTCCCGACCAAAATCCCCAAACCGTAACTGGCGCAATAAACCAGCAGGTTCAACGGATTGTCCAACGAATCGAGGACCAGTTTAAAGCCAATAAAATAAAAACCGATTTCAAAGGCACTGATGAGTGCGGCCCAATAACGAAACCCTTTGATCATCAAAATCATCCGGACCGACAGCAAGGAAACGTACGCCACCTGCAGGACAAGAATGAGAAACAACATCCCCATGTTCAACATGGCGTAGAAGGCCCCTTCCTCAAATTCTTCATATCCGCATGACAAGCCTCTTGACAAGCAATGATGAAAATGTATGTATTGGCTCTCATGATTGTATCATTCTCACTACGTTTTTGTATTCCACCATTTATTGTCATTTATTGTAAATTAGAGATAAAAACACAAGCCCATGATACAGGTGATGCCTGCATCATGGGCTTTTTGTACGGGATATTGACCGGCTGCCTGGCAACGTCCTACTCTCCCAGGGGCTCCCGCCCCAAGTACCATCGGCGCTGGAGGGCTTAACTTCGGTGTTCGGGATGGGAACCGGTGTGT
>LZRT01000063.1 GCA_002159075.1 Bacillus thermozeamaize | reverse complement strand
AAGAGGAAGGTCATGGTCAGTAAGGGCAAGCCACCCAAGTATACCTCTTTGAGGTGAATGTTGGGTTAGATTTTCAAATGAGTGATCTATTCCGTCTTCGGTAAGATTTTTATATGGGTTGACACGGGAGGTACAGAGGGAAGGCGCACGGTCGTTTCTAACCACTGTATCGCGTCAATCCCTGATAAATGCTTTCATACAAACGGAGGCGCTCAATGAGGGCCGGCAAGTCGGCATAAAAATCTGCATGCCGCAAAACCGAATCATGTTGCTGAATTTCAGCCGCATCCATGAAATCTGTACAGACGGCCAAGACCATCTTCGACTTTTGTTTCATTAACTTAAACGTGTCCGCCAACCGCAACATGTCCGCTTGGTAAGCAGGAACCACGCATACATATCTGACATGTTGTGACCGCGCGTAATGAAGCAGCTCATCCGCTGCAGGAAATGTGTCTAAAGGTATGGTTCGCCACCCGGACAAAACCAATGCTTCATTCACGATTTTCAATAACAGTTGCACACTCTCGTCGTTGCTGGGGGAAGGCGCGATCAGGATGGTGAATCGCTCGTCCGACAAGCGCTGGACCGATTGGAAATGATCCATGACCTCGTGACAGATTTGGTAAGCCGTTTGATAATCTTCTCGCTTCAACGCTCCTAATTGACGCATGTTTTGTATCTGCTTCACCGTATGGACAATCACATGGAAGATCATCGTCTCATGAGGCATGGTACGGGTCAAGGTCTGGATCAGGGAAACGGCCTTGCCGGCTTCACCCAGCAGGAGATGGTTCTGAAATTGATGCTGTAGCTCTTCCAACACAAAGCGGTCCGGCCTTTTTGTCTCTTTGACGCCTTCCCATGAAAGCAATCTTCTGACCGAAATGGACAGGTTATTGGGGATTGGATACGTATGTCCCTGATCTTTTTCCGTTACGGTTGGCAAGTAGGGGAAATGGCTGGTCACATCAGTGACGATGACAACCTTGTGGTTGGTTAACTCCAACGTGGCATTTACGGGGTAGATATGCAACATCTGCATGAATTCCCGCAGGAAGTACGGATCATACAAATGCGATTCGTGAAGCATGACTTCCAAAGCTTTGGCGCTGGGCAAAGGATCCCTGTATGGACGTTCGAGCGTCAAAGCGGAGTATACATCAATGATCATCAGAAGGCGGGAAAACAGATTGATTTGATTCCCGATTCGTCCTTCTGGATAGCCCGATCCGTCCATCCTTTCGTGATGCTGTTCAATGATCGGGATGATCGGACTGTCAGGATCATGCGCAGCCAGTTGTTGCACCCCGTAATCCACATGCATTTTGATGATCTCAAACTCTTCGGCGGACAACGCGTCTTCACTGGCCAGGATTTTTCGGGGAACGTGCAATTTGCCTATATCATGCAGCAGGCAGGCCGCCGCGAAGTGATGCTCGTTGTCCATGCCGATGTGCTTGACAAACAACGTTCCCAGAATAAACGTGTCAAGGGAATGATAGTAGGTCGGCAAATCCCACTTTTGCAGGTCCATCATGGTTTGATAGTAGTAATCATCGGCCAATATGCTTTGCCACAGTTCATATGCATAGGCCAAACGTTCCGAATGATTAAACGCCAATCCATACCTGCTTTCACGGGCAATCTTCCTCATGCCCTGAAAAAACAGATCGGATAAATGCTGTTCCCGCGCATTTAGCCTTTTTTTGCTCTGAGCTTCAATGAGTTTATGCAATTGAAAAAAAATGGGCTGTATGCGCACTTCAGGCCCTTCGAATTTAACAGCAGTCTCTTGCTGAAGCGGAACCTCACTTTGGGCGGGCATCCCGATTTGGATTGGCACTTCTGATGTTCCAAATCTTTTTAACCGGTGGATCAAATGAGGTTTGATAACGGTGCCTTTTGCAAGAAGCAACGTTCCGCCCAAGTAAATATCTCTGCCAACCACGTCGCCGTCAGACACATCAACGGTTTTTTTCATCTCTATCATCGTTTGTCCCCTTTTCTTTTTTGGGTTTCAGATGAATGTAACGTAAAATACATATGTATCTTTCGTTTTTTAGCGAATTTACAATCACCTTTTCATCCAGCGTACGTAGTGCATTCCAGGCATTTTTGGTTTGTCGAATCTTGTACTTTTCAGGTAAAATGAAATGGACGAATGGAAACGGTCCATCGCCCCGCAAACGCTGAGGTTGAGGGATTTCTGCAGGGAAAGCGAAAGGAGATAACAGTTGTATTTATGTAACATTCAAATCCCTTCTCCGAAGGGATTTTCGTTTGCTTTTGGCCTTTTCCCATAAATGCTTTCAATGACATATTTTGTTACCCATAGACTCATAATGAATCATTAGGATATAATTTCAGCGGTAACATCCCACGCCACCAAGTGGCCTCGGAAAAAGGAATAGGCACGTTTTCGAATCAGGAGATGAATGAGACAAAGCCGATACTTGTTCACACTAATGAGCAAGGAGAGTCATTGACATGAGCGCAGTAGAACCCATCCGCGATTTGAAGACTATTCGAAAAATTCGTTTAATATTGAGAGGGCAGTCGATTCGTAATGAGTTGCTTTTTATCCTGGGAATTAATGTCGGCTTACGTATCAGCGACATCCTCCGTTTAAAGGTAAAAGATCTGGTTAAACCGGATGGGAAAATCAGGGATTATGTTATCGTGAAGGAAAAAAAGACAAAAAAAGTCAAGAAATTTTATATCGGCAAGGTGGTCAAACAAACCATTAAGGACTATATGGAAGAATATCGTCCGCATCCAGACATGTATGTATTCAAAAGCCGTAAAGGAAAAAACCGGCCCATCAGCCGCCAACAAGCCTACCGCATCATCAACCACGCTGCCGAATTGGCTGGCTTGGTGGAACGTGATCATACCGGCCGCATTGTGAGTGGAGAAATTGGTACGCACACATTGCGAAAGACGTTCGGCTACCATGCATACAAGAACGGCGCGGATACCAATCTGTTGCAGGAAATTTTTAATCATTCCTCCAACAAAACCACCTTAAGGTACATCGGCATCACCGAGGAGCAGAAAAAAGAAGTGTATTTGAGTTCCAACCTGGGCTAAAGAAAAGAGCATGAACAGCATACACATTTGATGCGGTCCCATGTTAAAATAGTGTCAAGGGATTCATTTTAAAATGACGGAACACGGCATTCTAATCCATATTTTTACATTTCATCCAATCCCTGAATGACCAACCGCAATCTGTTGGGCAGGTGATCCGAAAGACATGCCACAAAAAAAACAGCCCCTCTATGGCGGCCAGGCCGTCATTGAAGGGGTGATGTTTGCCGGACAACGCACACGCGTGACCGCCATTCGCCGCAAGAACCAGCAAATCGACTTTTTCGAAGAGGTGGGCATTGAGCAACCGGTCTGGTTGCAAATCGGCCGCAAAATTCCTTTTCTCCGCGGCAACATCGCCATCATCGAGGCAGTCGCCAGCGGCTCAAGACACATGAACTTCGCCAGCGAGCGTTTCGAAGTGGATGCGGCCGATGGTAAAGAGGCTTCTCTTCCCGAAAAATCCGCATCCAAATGGTCCGCATATTTCAGTCTTGCATTGCTGGCTGTGCTCTCCTTTATCGTCGCCAAAATCATCTTCACCGCTGTGCCTGCGTTTCTTGCCAGCGCATTTGATCCCTGGGTCCACAACTATTTCGTCCGCAATCTGATTGAAGGCGCCATCAAGACCGCCTTGCTGCTCGCCTATCTCTGGGCGATCGGCCAGGCTCCCCTCATCAAGCGCCTGTTTCAGTACCACGGTGCCGAACATAAGGTGATCAATGCCTTTGAAGCCGGCGAACCGTTAACCGTCGAACGGGTCAAAAGACATTCCCGCCTGCACTACCGTTGCGGCAGCAGTTTCATGATTTTTACCATTCTAACAGGCGTCATTTTGTACTCGTTTATCCCGTATGCCACAGTATGGGAGAGAATTTGGGATCGTATCCTCCTCATCCCGGTGGTCATCGGCCTCTCCTACGAAGTGCTTCGCTTAAGCAACGCAGCAAAAGGATTGCCTTTTCTCTCCTGGCTCGGGTATCCGGGACTTTGGCTGCAAAAATTGACCACCCGCGAACCGGACGAATCCCAGATCGAGGTCTCGATTGCCGCCTTTCAGCGCATGAGAGAACTGGATGCGAAAAAAGAAGCGCCACCCCAAACATTCTGTTTGTAAATTTCTATTGAAAGCGTGGTGTTCAGAGCATGGGCAACCGTATTTTGACACTCGTCTTAATGGGGCTGTTCTTCATCGGCCTTCTGGTCACCCTGTTGAGAAACCCCCTTTCGGTGCTGATTCCGCTGGCAATCCTGGGAACCATCATTTATTTTTTGCGCAAACCCCGTTCCCCCTTTCGCCACAGCGGACCCAGAGGAGGAAGAGGTTTCGCCTCGCCTTCCTATCCGGTCAGAACTCCGCGCGGGGAAAAACGGTTCTCCTTGAAATTAAAATCAGACGCCCCGGAGATACTGTTTCAAAAAAAGAAGTCTTCGAAGAAAAAGCAACACGCTTTCCGGGTCATTGAAGGAAAAAAAGGAAAGTCTCCCTCCCAGGACAAGACCGACAAACATCTGCTTCATTAATGATGGACCGGGTTCACTTGATAACGTGGACGGTATTTCAAGCAATATGCTGCAAAATCCCAGCCGCGGAAGAAAGCTTCGGCTGCCCTCCTGCCGGATTGATACAGTTCGTCCATCTCTTCCATCGACAGCGTAAAATCGGTTGCAGAAATGTGATGCGTATTAATAAAAATCGTCCTGACCGCATCCGCCTCCCGGATGGCCAAATGGTCTATGGCGCCGATCATCGTCTTCGTCAGCGCATGTGTATATTGGAACAATGTCTTCGTGGGATGAGGCTTGCACCACTTATCACTGATCAGGCGAAAGCCAAACGTCGGCCAGCGCGGTTTATCCTTTGCGTCAAACAACCAGACCGGATAATTGCTCAACAACGCTCCGTCCAGAATCATGTACGTGCCCTTTTTCGTCCGCAACCGGACGGGTTGATAGAAATACGGAATGGCGCAACTCATCGCCACTGCTTTTGCAACGGGAAAGCCTTTCGGCCGAAGGCCGTATTTCTGGAGATCCTTCGGAATGACCAGAACATCCCCTGAGGTGATGTCGGTCGCAACGATGTGCAGGCGTTCTTCTTCCAAGTCGCTGAAAGTGCGGACCCCTCTCTCAGCCAGCCTCTTTGCCAGCCAATCCTCCAGCGGACCGGTAGAGTATAAGCCTTTTTTCAGCAATAACTGCAACGGCAGGCCAATCCCCGGAAGCCGAAACCAGCCCGAACGTTTCATAAAGCTGGTAAAATCGATTTCATGAAAAAAACGGTGCATCTCCCCTGCCGTATAACCTGCCGCCAGCAACGAAGCCACAATCGCGCCAGACGAGGTGCCGGCCACCCGTTTCCATTGATAACCGTTCTCCTCTGCCACCTGGATTGCTCCCACGAGAGCAATCCCACGAATTCCTCCTCCTTCAAATACAGCATCTGCCCACATTGTTCTCCCCCCATCCATACAATAGGGTATGAACAACATGTCATACTGGCAATGCTTTCGCGCGAATGATTCAACTCTCTTTGGCCACTGGCTTTACCACCACCTGGAAGCAAGGCCAATGGCCAGAATTCCAAACAAGGCCAGCGGAAGAATTCCTGGAAAGAAAAATTGGACCTCTTCTGCCATTGGTGAATCTCCTGTACCCACTGCATGAGTCACGGTGACCTCATCCGCGCCGCCTGCGACAGGCCAGGGATAAGGCCGCAAATAAACGTAATGCCCATCTACTCCCATCAATCTTCCATAATACCTTCTCCCATCCCGCATCCGCACCACCACCATACGGTACATATGGCGGTGGCAAAAACTGTGAATCCAGGAACAAGACATGTCAACTAGGCCCTCCTTTTTCATTCTGGTTTAGTCACACGCAACGCAATGAGAATTTGGAAGGTTTCTACATTACAACGGTATGACACGCGTTCTTCCTTGCTCATCCTCCAATCTCCCATTTTTTGAGAAACAGGTGTTGGCCCTCGTAAATAAAAAAGGCACCCGGACTCATCCGTCCAGGTGCGCAATGACATTCCAGGGGGCACAATAACATGGGGGAAAAAGCAGGTTTAGCCGCAACGCGTATACCCGCAAGCGATACAATGCTTGCATCCCTCTTCGTTGATGAGCGAAGCCGAGCCGCACGTAGGACACAGGTCCAGATCTTCCGTTCGGTCCTCCGCGTCGCTGTCGTCGTTCAGGCGGATCTGAATCGTATAGCGCGAGGCATGTTCCCCTTCCTGCTCATGCGCAGCAGACAACTCGAGCATGCCAGCGTCGCTTTCTGCGCCAACCAGATCCCCGTTTCCATTGATGTGCATCTCGAGAGCCTTGGCCACCGCATCCGGCACCGATTCGACCCGGTTCGGGCCAAATCCGACCGCGCCTGAACCACCAATCCCCTTGAGGTGCTTGATCAGCAACTTCGCCTTGTTCCCATCCGGCAATTCCCCGAAGCGCAAGAAGAGAGTGGAAACCCTGCCCAACGCCTCCGACATGGCAAACACGTCACTGCCTGCCTTGCCAATATTGACGATAATTTCAAAGGGTTTTCCGTTGATGTCGTTAATCGTGATGTACGCTTTTCCGAGCGGGGTTTTCATCTTGTAGGTCGCGCCAGTCAATTTCTGCGGCCGCCGGTGGTACTCCGCTTTCTGCGAACCCGACTCCTTCGCTTGCGGCAGGGCGGTCCCTTTCTCTGCAGTCCCTTTCTCTTCAGACGGCTTTTCCGTTGACAGTACCTGGACATCCCGGCTGCCGTCCCGGTAAATGGTCACTCCTTTGCATCCCAGATCAAAAGCCAGTTCGTACAGTTTTTTCGTATCTTCAATGGTAAAATCCGCGGGCGCGTTGGCTGTCTTGCTGATGGACGAGTCCACCCAGCGCTGAATGGCCGCCTGAACGCGGATGTGTTCCTCTGCCGTCAGATCCATGGCGCTGACGAAATAATCGGGAAGCGGCTGGCCGGGATGCTTGTCCATCCACTCCTTGGCAATCGGCACATATTGTTTGTCTACCCCCAAGCGGCTCTGCCGGAGGTATTCAAAGGCATAAAACGGCTCGATGCCAGTGGATGTGCCGACCATGGTTCCCGTGCTGCCGGTGGGCGCCTGGGTCAACACGGTGACGTTGCGCATCCCTTTGGTGCGGATCGCTTCCCTGACCTCCTCATCCATCTGCTTGACAAAGCCGCTTTGCAGAAACTTCTCTGCGTCAAACATGGGAAATGGGCCTTTTTCAGCAGCCAGATCGGCAGAGGCAAGGTAAGCTTTTTTAGCGATAAAGCCATACAACTTGTCGAGAAAATCCAGCGACTCTGGGCTTCCGTAGCGGATCTTCAGGCGGATCATCATCTCGGCAAGCCCCATCGTCCCCAGCCCGATGCGGCGCTCATTCATTTGATTTTTCCGGTTGTCTTCAAAGTGGTAAGGCGTGGCGTCGATCACGTTGTCGAGAAAACGAACCGACCACTCCACAGCCTGCCCCAAAGCCTCCCAGTCCACGTCGGTTTCGTCCTGGTTGACAAACTTTGCCAGGTTGAGCGCGGACAGGTTGCACACTCCCCAGGCCGGCAGGCCTTGCTCGCCGCACGGGTTGGTGCAGATGATCTTATTGAAATACCAGCTGTTTGACATCTGGTTGTAGTATTCCATGAAGACGACGCCGGGCTCGGCCGACTTCCATGCCGATTCGATGATCGTATGCCAGATGTCGCGCGCTTTCAGCACTTTGTAGACGTTCACCTTTTTGCCCAACTGTCTCCATTTGTCCAGATCGCCGTCCCATACCTCGTCGTAATCGGGATCGCTCGTGTCCGGAAAGACCAGTTCCCAGTCCAGATCCTCTTTGACCGCCTTCATGAAAGCGTTGCTGATGCAGACGGACAGGTTGGCGTTGGTGAGCTTGTCCATCCGCTGCTTGACGGTGACAAACTCCATCAAATCGGGATGCCAGTCGTTGAGCATCAGCATCAGGGCGCCCCGGCGGGATCCGCCTTGCTCGATCAGGCCTGTCGTGTAGCTGAAAAGCCCGCCCCAAGAGACCGAGCCGCTGGACGAACCGTTCACGCCACGCACGACCGCACGGCGAGGACGAAGCGAAGACAGGTTGATGCCTACTCCACCGCCCCGTGACATGATCTCGGTCATCTGCGTCAGCGTTTCCATGATCCCCCCACGGCTGTCACGGGGCGAGGGCAACACGTAGCAGTTGAAGAGGGTCAGTTCATCGTTGGCTCCCGCACCAGCGGCAATCCGGCCGCCCGGCACCAGCTTCCAGTCATAGAGCAGTTCTTCAAACTTCGCCGCCCATTCGGCTTGCTTTTCAGGCGTCGGCTCCACTGCCGCGATGGCCTTGGCCAGCCGTTTCCACATCTCTTCCGGGGTTTTCTCGATGGGGACCGTCAGTTTTTCCAGGTCGCCAACCCATTCTTGGCCATTGCGCAGGCGCACCGTCACTTCCCTGCCCCGTACGGCGATCACTTCCCCTACCTCTTTTTGCGGAAAGCGGGAATCATCCTTTACCAGGACGAGTACCGTATCGCCTACCTCAACGCCTTCCACCCCTTGCTTTTTCAGGGCGTAACGGTCCAGAAAGATCTTTTCGCTCAGCCCTTCCAATTGAATCTTTTTCTTTGTCCTCTGCATCGGCCCGACCTCCAATTTTTCAATAAACTCCAGGTATGTTCTCGTCATCAATATGTAGATCGCCAGTTCATTATACACTACAACATATTGGGTTGAAAATCCCAAAACCAAAATCATCCTTGCACCATGCTCGGTCATCCTTCCT
Source organism: Bacillus thermozeamaize (assembly GCA_002159075.1). NCBI lineage: Bacteria > Bacillati > Bacillota > Bacilli > Caryophanales > Bacillaceae > Bacillus > Bacillus thermozeamaize. The sequence goes on along the minus strand of LZRT01000063.1, from coordinate 12,730 downwards.
TTTTGCCCGATTATCTCCCGATTATCTAAGGGAGGCTCATTCTCACTCCGTTGCACGTCCCGCCCGCCTCTTTCTGCAATCCGGTCAGGCCTTGCGCCGCCATTTCATGATACAATAAGCTCATGTGTGGTTCACGGTGGACGATATCGACACCAGACGAATGCAATGTAAACAGTACAGAAGGAAAAAGAGGGGAACTGGAAAGGAGCAGCGCCTGATGTACATTTTGTACAATGACACCATCATGCCGCGCCATTTGTTTCGCGTCGATCTTGAAGACAGAGGTTATCAGTTTGGGGACGGCATCTACGAAGTGATTCGTTTTTATGACCGGGTGCCTTTTGAATTGGAAGCGCACTTGAGGCGGCTGGCAGCCAGTGCCGAGGCAATTCGCATCCCGCTGCCCGTCTCCCTGGAGCGGCTGGGCGAAAACATCGGCAAGCTGATCGGAGAAAGCAGTATTCAAAGCGGGATCATCTACATCCAGCTCACTCGCGGCGTCGCCCCCCGCGGACATCTGTTTCCCGCAGCGGCGCAACCGGTTCTCACCGGCTACCTGACCCCGGTTGAGCGGCCCGTCGCCCATCTGGAACAAGGGATCGCGGCTATCACGACGGAAGACATCCGCTGGCTGCGGGTGGACATCAAGACCATCAACCTGCTTCCCAACATCCTCGCCAAACAACAGGCGCACGAAGCAGGCGCCCACGAGGCCATCTTCGTGCGCAACGGCACCGTGACTGAGGGCAGCAGCTCCAACCTGTTCGGCATCCGGGACGGCGTGTGTTACACCCACCCGGCCAACCATCTCATCCTGAACGGCATCACCCGGCAGGTAGTTCTGCGCTTGTTGAATTCGGTCGGCTTGAAACTCCGGGAAGAAGCCATCCCCCACACGGAGCTGTACCGGATGGATGAGGTGTTTATCACCAGTACGGTGCAGGAAGTGTGTCCCGTCATCCGCATCGACGGACAGCCGGTTGGCGAAGGAAAGCCAGGCGCCTTCACGCGGGCCTTGCAGTCGGCCTTTGAACAGGCTATCGGCACAAGCCAATCGGCTGCCACCCCATAAGGCTTCATTGCGTCGCATGCTTTTTCGCAACCAGCCGGCTTTATCTGCGAAAATTCCATTCCTCACTCGCATACCGTCTGGCCAGTTCTGCGGCCAGGCGTTTCTCTTCCGGCGTCAACTCCCCCTCCACCAACCGGACCCCCAGCCCGGCGGCAAACCCGTCATAAAAAGCCTGCACCATTTCCTCCCAGGTAACCGGTTCCCTCAGCTGATGAATCGGCACCGCCCTTTCCTCAAAGCTCTCCCGCATCCGCCGGCGCAACTCTTCTGTCGGGAAGCGCAACACCTCAAACAGCCGGTCCGCATCCAGCTCCTGGAGAATCGAGCCGTGCTGCAGGATCACGCCTTTTTGCCGCAGCTGCGCGCTGCCGGCAACCTTGCGCCCCTCCACCACCAGTTCGTACCAGGATGGCGAATCGAAGCATGCGGCGGAACCCGGCGAGCCGAACTTTTGCCGCTCCTCATCCCCAGCGAGGGAGACCATGTCGGCGCAAAGGCCCAATCGCCTAAACCCTTCCACCAGTCCTTTGCTGATCACCCGATACGCCTCGAGGACAGAACCAGGCATCAGCGGATGATCTTCGGCAACCACGACACTGTAGGTCAACTCCCGATCGTGCAACACCGCCCGGCCGCCGGTCGCCCGCCGGACAAAGCCCAAACCCCGCTGGCGCAGCTTTGCGATGTCCACATCCCTGTCCACGCGCTGGAAATAGCCAATCGAAAGCGTCGGGGGGTCCCAGCCGTAAAAGCGAACGGTCGGCGGCACCAGTCCCTGGCTGTGAGCGATGAGAATGGCTTCGTCAATCGCCATGTTCACTTCCGGAGAAGATTTCCCAGTATTCAGAAATCTCCACTGTTCCATCACCATCACCCTCTTTATCCTAGGCTTCCTTACCCAAATATACCTGTTCGGCACCGGCAGGGAAAAGTGGCGGATGAACTCTGGATGAAAGCAAAAGAAAAATAAACCGAAAATCCCCTTCTCGCTCATCTGCTGGCAAGAAGGGGAATTCGCTTTCCAGTTCCTCAAGAGGAAGGCTGATACCGCAGCACCGGCTGGCGTGCCGCTCTCACCTCATCCAGCCGTTTGACCGGCGTGGTGTGGGGGGCCTCACGCAGCAGCTCGGGATGTTCTTCCGCTTCGCGGGCGATCTGGATCATCACTTCCACAAAGCGGTCCAGCGTCTCCTTGCTCTCTGTTTCGGTGGGCTCGATCATCATCCCTTCCTCGACAATCAGCGGAAAGTAAATGGTCGGCGGATGGATGCCGAAGTCCAGCATCCGCTTGGCCATATCCAGCGTTTTGACGCCCTGCTTCTTTTGCCGGCGGCCAGAGAGGACAAACTCGTGTTTGCAGGGCTGCGGGTAAGGGAGGTCAAAGTACGGCTCCAGCCTCCGCATCAGGTAATTGGCGTGCAGCACCGCATCCTCCGACACGCGGCGCAAGCCTTCAGGTCCCATAGTGCGGATATAGGCGTAGGCGCGCACAAGGATGCCAAAATTGCCGTAAAACGCCTTCACCTTGCCGATCGACTGCGGACGGTCCGCATCCAACAGATAGCGCTCCCCCTCTTTCCGGATCACGGGGTACGGCAGAAAAGGTGCCAGGTCCTTCTTGACGCCGACCGGCCCGGCTCCCGGGCCACCCCCGCCGTGTGGCGTGGAAAAGGTTTTGTGCAGATTCAAATGGACCACGTCAAAACCCATGTCCCCGGGCCGGGTGATCCCGAGAATGGCATTGGCATTGGCCCCGTCATAGTAAAGCAGCCCTCCCGCCTCGTGCACCAGGTGGGCAATTTCCACAATCTCCTCCTCAAACAGCCCCAACGTATTGGGATTGGTCAGCATCAAGGCAGCCGTATCCGGACCCAGCGCCGCCCGCAAAGCTTCCAGATCGACCAGCCCCCGCTCGTTGGAGCGCACCGTTTTCGTTTCAAATCCGGCCACGGTGGCGCTGGCAGGGTTGGTGCCGTGCGCGGTGTCCGGAATGAGGATCTTGTTTCGCCTGGATTCTCCCCTGCTTTCCAGATAGGCGCGGATCATCATCAGCCCGGTCCACTCACCCTGCGCACCGGCAGCCGGCTGCAGGCTGACGGCGTCCATGCCGGTGATCGCGGCCAACGCCTCCTGCAGCTCGTACATCAGCTGAAGCGCCCCTTGCACCGTCTCCTCCGGCTGGTACGGATGGATCTTGCTGAAGCCGGCCAGGCGGGCCACCTCTTCATTGGTCTTCGGATTGTATTTCATCGTGCAGGAACCCAGCGGGTAAAACCCGTTGTCCACGCCATGGTTCATCCGCGAAAGCGCCATGTAATGACGGATCAGATCCGGCTCCGACACTTCGGGCAAGGCGGGCGGCTCCTGGCGGAGAAGCGGCTGCGGAAGCAGTTCTTCAGCCGGCCGGACAGGAACGTCTGACTCCGGCAGGCTGCAGGCTATCCGTCCGGGCGAAGAACGTTCAAAAATCAGGGGCTGATTGACCGGGTTCATACCAATCCCTCCAATGCCGTGACAAAATGGTCAATTTCCTCTTTTGTCCGAACTTCCGTGACAGCTACCAGCAAATGATCGGACAGTTCCGGATAATCGCGTCCCAGATCGTAGCCGGGCAGGATGCCTTCCTTCAGCAAGCTCCGGCTGACCTCCTCGACCGGCTTGGGCAGCTTCAGGACAAACTCGTTGAAAAACGGTGCGGCAAAACGGCTCTCCACGCCAGGAACGGCGGACAGCTTTTGGCGCGCGTAGTGGGCTTTCTGCACGTTCAATCTCCCCACCTCCACCATCCCCTGTCTGCCCATCGCCGACAAGTAAATGGCTGCTGCCAAGGCGTTCAACGCCTGGTTGGAACAAATGTTGGAGGTGGCCTTTTCCCTTCGTATGTGCTGTTCGCGTGCCTGCAACGTCAGGACAAAACCCCTTTTCCCATCCCGATCCACCGTCTGCCCGACGATCCGGCCTGGAAGCCGTCGCAGGTGTTCCTGTCTGGCCGCGAAAAAACCGCAACTCGGACCGCCAAAGGAAACAGGAATGCCAAGCGGCTGGGCCTCTCCGACGACCAGATCGGCCCCCCATGCTCCCGGCGGTTTGAGCAGCCCCAGCGTGATCGGGTTGACCAAGGCAATCATCAGTCCCCCTTTGTCGTGGATGAGGCGGGCAAATGCTTCCCCGTCTTCGATGATGCCGAAAAAGTTGGGGGACTGCAGGATCACGGCCGCTGTCGTTTCATCAACCCGGGAAGTGCAGTCGTCGAGAGAGGTTCTCCCTGAATCAGGCCCCTCCTGTACATACGGGATCTCCTCGAGAAAAAATCCCATCCCGCGCAGGTAAGTGCGCAAAACGGCCTTGGCTTCCGGGTGGACGGACCGCGAGACGAGCACCTTTTTCCGGCGCGTCGCCACACAGGCCAGGCCTGCCGCTTCCGCCAAAGCCGTCGCTCCGTCATACATCGAAGAATTGGCCACTTCCATTCCGGTCAGCTCGCAGATCATCGACTGGAATTCAAACATCGCCTGCAGCTCACCCTGACTGATCTCCGGCTGGTATGGCGTGTAGGCCGTGTAAAATTCGCCGCGGGAAAGGAGATGGCTGACCACGGCCGGAATGTGGTGTTCGTACATCCCCGCCCCCAGAAAAGAGACCACTTTGTCAAAATCCAGATTTTTGCCCGCCAGACGGTTGAAATAGCGGTGCAGCTCCGGTTCAGAAAGCGCCTTGGGAATCCCCAAATCCCCGCGCATGCGGATGGTTTCGGGAATTTCCGCAAACAGTTCGTCAATGCCGGAGACACCGATCGCCTCCAGCATCTCTTTGCGATCCGACTCTGTAGTCGGCAGGTAGCGAAAACCCACTGCGTGATCCCTCCCTCTTTCAACAACACACTTGATTCTTGAAAGTTTACGTAACATATATTCTGTTACCAATTGCCGCCGATTCAACGTGAACGATCGGCTTGACGCCGGTAAAACGGCTTTTTCACCGCCTGGGCCCGCAGTCTCTTCCCCCGCACCTCCACCTCCAGATGCTGGCCCATTTGCGCATATTCCCACCGAATCAGGGCCATCCCGAGGTTTTTCTTCAGCGTGGGGGCATAGGTCCCGCTGGTGATCCGGCCAATTTGCCGGTCCCCGGCGAAAACAGGATACCCGGTGCGGGGGATCCCCTTGTCCAGCATCTCCAGTCCCACCAGCCTCCTGGGAACGCCCTCCTCTTTCTGCCGCAGAAGCGCCTCGCGGCCGATAAACTCGCCTTTCTCCCACTTCACGGCAAAACCCAGCCCCGCCTCCAGCGGACTGATCTCGGGCGACAGCTCCTGCCCATACAGAGGCAACCCGGCTTCAAACCGAAGCGTATCCCGGGCGCCCAGGCCGCAGGGAATGACCCCGTGCGGCTCCCCTGCCTCAAGCAGCCGCTCCCACAACCGCGCAGCGTCTTCATGCCTGACCATCAGTTCGAAACCGTCTTCCCCGGTATACCCGGTGCGGGACAGCATGGCCACCGGTATATCCGCCACGCGCACATGCTGCAAAAACGCAAACGGCGCCACTTTTGAAAGATCGGCATCGGTCAGGCTTTGCAGCAGCGGAGCGGCCAGAGGCCCCTGAAAGGCCAGCAACGCCCACTCGTTGGTGCGGTCTGCGACAGATACACCGGCAGTCGGATCGGCATGCTTCGTCACACCTCGTGCTGAGTGGCCACCCGTTGCATGAGTCTGAATCCAGGCCAGATCCTTTTCTCGATTGGCCGCATTGACCACCAGCAGAAAATGCTCCTCTCCCATACGGTAAACCAGCGTATCATCCACCGTGCCCCCGTCCGGGCTGCAGAGCGGGGTGTAACAGGACCGGTTGACCGCCAAACCTTCCAGCTGGTTGGTCACCAGGTGATTCAAAAGGGACAAGGCACCCGGTCCTCTCACCTCCAGCCTGCCCATGTGTGAGACGTCGAACAATCCGGCACGCGTACGTACGGCTTGGTGCTCTTTCAAGATCCCCGAAAACTGCACCGGCAGGGACCAGCCGTGAAAATCCACGACCTTTCCGCCATAACGCTCATATAACGAGAAAAGAGGCGTCTTTTGCAATCCCTCCATTTGGCACCCATCCTTTAATGCGCATTTTTTGATCCGCTTCCTTTGACATGCATCTGTTCATGCATCCGTTTGAAAACGCAACATTATTATGCGCCACACAATAAGCAAAAAAAGACAGAGATAAAGAAGGGTCTTCTTCATCTCTGTCCGGGTACCTGAGAGTTTACCTTTGCCGCCGTTTGGCTTTGTTGCCAGCTGGCGCAAAGTTACCCCTTGGGTGGCCTGCGGCGCTCTCCAGAGGTCTGTCGGATGGAAGTTCTTTTGCCTGAGAGATTCGCCCCTCCCGGGGCTTGCTCCTTCGGCGCTGTCTCAAGGACAGTCTCTCCTTCCACCGTCATCCAGGTAGCCTATCCAATTGTCTCATTGCCGTTTCAATTTCGAAAATGATTGCATCTCCATTATATGTGTTTTTTTCCAAAGACACAAGACGGTTTTCCTTCACCGCTCATTGCCCCTTTGTAGCGATAAGCTGCAGGTTGGGGACATATCGCGAAAGGTGGCTCTGTATCTCATGAAGATGCTGCTTTGCATTGGGCAGTTCCGCATCGGTAAGCTGATCCATCGGGATAATGGTATAGCCCTTCCAGTTTTTGAAGTGAATATAAGTCGGAAGAAAAGCTGGCGAGTGAATCTGGATGGTGGTGTGATCGGGAGACTCTCTCTTCTCTACTTCCACCTGCAGGATGCCGCCAATCTGGCAATGCAATTTGTCCTGGGCGGCGATAAAGTTGCCTAATGAATAGATGGCCAACGCCTGATGGCCCTGCACGCTGTGCAAAACTTCCAACGGTTGCAGGACGTGCGGATGGTGTCCCAAAATCACGTGCGCCCCCTGATCCGCCACAAACTGGGCCAGTTCTCTTTGTTCTTGGCTCGGCATCCGCACATATTCGTTCCCAAAATGCAGGCTGACCACAACCACGTCAGAGCTTTCCCTGGCTTTCGCAATGTCCGCAGCGATCTGGTCTCGGTCGATCAGGTTGACGAGGTAGCTTTTTCCCTCAGGAACTGGAATCCCGTTTGTGCCGTATGTGTAAGCCAAAAAGGAAAAGAGGATGCCGTTCCGCTCGATCGTGCGAATCCGGGCCCGATCTGCTTCATCTTTGTTGGCGCCGACGTACACCATTCCCAGCTCAACCCACCGGCCAATCGAACGCAGAATCCCCTGTTCCCCCCGATCCAACACGTGGTTATTGGCCATCGAAACCACGTCTACCCCGGCCCACTTCAAGGTGTCGCCGATTTCAAGCGGACTGTTGAAGCGGGGATACCCCGACAGGCCGAGATGACTGCCTCCCATGAGCGACTCCTGGTTGGCAAACGTGATATCCGCGCTCTCCAGGTATGGTTTGACCCGCGCGAACATCTTGTTGAAGTCGTAAGTGTCCCCCTTTTGGGCATCCCGAATCACGGAGCGATGAAGCAGGATATCTCCGACCGCTGCCAGCGTGGCACGGCTGACCCGGACTTGCGGTTCAGGAGGTTCGCGCTGCGTTTGTGGTTGAGGAGGTTTGCTCTGCGGCTTGGCTGATTCCTTCTCGGCAATGGGTGGTGCTTGCGACCGATCATCTTTCTCCAAAAAGCCGCATCCCCCTATGACAAGCGAAAACAGCAGCAAAAACAAAAGTAACGTACGATGCAACGCCAGACGAATCATTTGCCACCCTCATCCCAATCTGACAAAAATTTTCTTTCAAGGCCGATTATGCACATTTTACCATATCTCAGATCTGCCTCGTCAAAAAAAATTTCACACATGAAAGCTCCTGCAACAGGGCAAGATAAGACTTGAATATCGACGAACGGAGGAACATGGAATGGCCATGACAGAGCAGGAGCTCGTGACGAAACAGGATATCCCGATCCGCTTTTCGCTGGAATGGCTGGATTCCTTTCGTCAACGGGTGGAAGAGGATGGCCCCTGGCACTCCTGGGAAATGTTCCAGCTGGCTTTTGAAGCGGCCGAACAGACCGCAGTCCGCTCTTTTGAGGAATTGCAATGCCTGATGCACCTTCCCCATCTCACGCCCTATCCCCATCAACTGGATACGGCGAAAAAGGTTTTGAACCAGATGCGCGGACGGGCCATCCTGGCTGACGAAGTGGGTCTGGGAAAGACCATTGAAGCCGGACTGATCATCAAGGAATACTTGATCCGGGGACTGGCCAAAAAAGTGCTGATCCTGGTTCCCGCCTCGCTCGTCCTGCAATGGACGCGGGAGTTGAACCAGAAATTTCACATCCCGGCTGTCGCCTACAAAAAACCGTACATGTGGGATTACGCCGACATCCTCGTGGTTTCCATGGATACCGCCAAACGCGAACCCAACCGGCAAAAGGTGCTGGATACCCCGTTCGACATACTGGTCATCGACGAGGCGCACAAGCTGAAAAACCCGAAAACCATCAACTATCAATTTGTCAGCCAAATCAACAAAAAATATTGCCTGCTGCTCACGGCAACGCCGCTGCAAAATAACCTCAAAGAGCTGTTCAACCTGATCACCTTGCTCAAACCGGGACAATTGGGAACACAGAGCCGGTTTGCCCAAGAATTTATGGCGGGGGAACGTCTCCCGAAAAACGAAACGGAACTTCAAAAACGCCTGTCCCATGTCATGATTCGCAACCGCCGCAGCGAAGAATCGATTCCTTTTCCGGATCGGCGGGTGGAAAGCATCTACCTGGACCTCTCCCCTGAAGAACGGGAGTTGTATGATGCAGTCACCCAGTTTGTGCGCAACCAGTCGCCGCTTAAAACCGGCACGCGCCCCAGCGTTTTTTCCTTAATCACGCTGCAGCGTGAGGTCTGCAGCAGCCGGGATGCAGTCTTTGTCACCCTGGTCAATCTGTTCAAGAAACTGCCTGAAGACTCACCTTTGCGGGCAGACATCTTCCGGCTCGTCGATGTGGCCAAGCAGGTCAAGCATCACACCAAGGGCCAAAAAGCGATTGAACTGGTGAAAGAAATCGGCGACAAGGTGATCATCTTCACCGAGTACCGGGCGACACAAGAATTTCTCATTCGCCTGCTCACGGAGCAAGGGATTCGCTCCGTCCCGTTCCGCGGCGGCTTCAACCGGGGAAAAAAGGACTGGATGAAAGACCTGTTTCAAAACCGCGCCCAGGTATTGGTGGCGACAGAGGCGGGCGGTGAGGGAATCAATCTGCAGTTTTGCCACCATATCATCAATTACGACCTGCCATGGAATCCGATGCGTCTCGAACAGCGCATCGGGCGTGTTCACCGGCTGGGCCAAACACACGACGTCCAAATCTACAATCTCACGACCAAAGACACGATTGAAGCGCATATCCTCCATCTCCTCTATGAGAAAATCAACCTCTTCGAGATGGTCATCGGCGAACTGGATGAGATCCTGGAACGCCTCCACTTATCTAAAACCTTTGAAAAACGCCTCACCGACATCCTGCTCAAGGCGGCGGATGACGCCGCCCTGACAGAAGAATTAAGCGCGCTCGGCCAACGGGTAAAGGAGGCGCAACGTCAGTCCCGAATCAGGTGATAGAGGTGCATGTCAACCAGCTTCAACACTATGTTTTCCGCTATTTCCAGGCCACCAACAGCCATATTCTTGAAACCAGTCCCGGACATCTTCGGGTGAAACTCTCCGAAATGGCCGACAAAGACCTGACCAACCGGCCTCTTTACTGGTCCTTTGTGGAACGAATGGGGCAAACACCGCAAACCATGACCCTGACATTCATTTTTGACCGGCAGCAAACGCCTGAGGGAGTGGAAGGGGAAGATTTGCGCTTTGGCACGCCGCGAATGGCGCAGATTTTTTCCTCAGCGGCAAAACACGGGCAATGGACCCGCCTGTACGAGGAGGCGGACAGCGAACGCTCGGACCGTCAACCGCTTTCTTACGTCCCGTGGTTGTGTTTGAATTGCAAGGTGCAATACATCTGCGACCGAAAAAAAGACGAAATTCATTCCCTTGGAGTCAACCTGATCACAGGAGCAATCAAGGAAAGGTTTATCCATGATTTGCAAAAACGGCAGTTGACCCCCCGAATTCCGCCACGCGTTCATACCCTGCCGGCCAACATCTCGTTGGAAACTGCGATACAGCAGCTGGAACGCTGGCTGAACCGGCACGTCCGGTCCCAGGATACCGCCTGGGCCGACGATGCCAGATTGCGAATGGAAGAGGAAATGGCTCGCCTCAAACAGTATTACGAGAACAAAAATGCCTCCGGAACGGGAAACGTCCAGCCGGATAACCCGGCGCAAGCCACCGCGCCTGAAGCAATCGAACAAGCTTGTCAAAAACAACTGGACGAAGTGAAATGGCAATACGAGCCGCGCATCCAGATCGACCTGATCAATGCCGGTCTGTTCTATCTGTCGCCCCAACAACAATGAAGGAATGAAAAAAACCCGCAGGCGAAGTTCCTGAGGGCCGTCAAATTGGCAAAGTTCCTGGGGGCCATCAAATGTCAAAGAAACATCTTTCAAAGAACAGCGAAACATCCAACAACGTTCACCGCGGGAAACGCCGCAGTCTGCCGTTAAACGCCAACTTGACGGAAAAAGGAATCAAACCGAACCACCACTGCAGCAGCGGCTCCTTTTCCTCCATTTTCAGTTGCCCGTCCTCCTCTTGTGCTTCCTTCAACGTATACCGGTTCGCCCAACGGGAAGACAGGTATGTCAGGTACTCCTCCCAAGACATTGCATGCCCCTCCTGTTCCTTGGATTGCATCTTAGGATCAGGATGGGCAAAAGCCTCGATTTTATTCCATTGTCCGGGAAGCTGGTCATGTGACATAATTAGGTAGGTGAAGTGACGAAAAGTGATCCGCAGCATAACATAAATGGAGATCAAGAGCCGGGAGAAGGGGTGGGTGGAGATGAAATGGGCGGAAATTCGCATACATACATCAGCGGAAGCTTCTGAAGCGGTGGCCAACATCTTCCATGAGGCGGGAGTAAATGGGGTGGTCATCGAGGATTCGGCGGCACTGGATCGATCGTGGGAAGACAGGTTTGGGGAAATCTATCAGTTGGAACCAAATGACTTCCCGGATGAGGGCGTGATCATCAAAGCGTATCTCCCCGATACCCCTTCGCTTGAAGATAAAATTCAAGCCATCCAAAGAGAATTTTTGGCTTTGCAAGAGCACGGCCTCTCCTTGGGACCCAAGCAGCTTAGCGTCGTCAAAATCAGCCAGGCCGACTGGGAAAATGAATGGAAGAAATATTACAAACCGCTTGCGATCACAGAACGCATTACGATCAAGCCCCTTTGGGAACCGTACACCCGAAAGCACGAAAAGGAATTGGTCATTGAAATGGATCCGGGCATGGCGTTTGGAACGGGATCCCATCCCAGCACCATCCTCTCCATTCGTGCCCTGGAAAAACACGTGCAAACGGGTCACGAAGTGGTAGATATCGGATGCGGCAGCGGCATTCTCAGTGTCGTGGCAGCCAAGCTGGGTGCCAAAAAGGTTTTGGCCCTCGATCTGGATGAAGTGGCAGTGGAGGCAACGCGTCAAAATGCACGCCTGAACCACCTTGCCGACCGGATTGAGGTCAGGCAAAACAATCTTCTGGATGATGTGAAGGGGAACTATGATGTGGTGGTCGCCAACATCATCGCGGAAGTGATTATCCGCTTGGCATCCGCTGTTCCGGCGCGCCTGAAGGCAGGCGGCTGCTTTATCGCCTCCGGGATCATCGCCGCGAAAAAGGAAGAGGTCTTGGTGGCGTTAGAGCAGGCAGGATTCCGACGCTTTGAAGATGAAAGGCTGGATGATTGGGTGGCAATCTGTGCCAGGGTCTGATCATTGGCCAAACACCTGGGCCAGCGCCTTCTCGATTTCGGCTGTCACATCTTCAATCGTTTTTCCCGTCGTGTCGACTTTGAAATGGGCAAAATCGTATAATCCGTCCCGTTCCTTGAGCAGCCTTCTGACCCGCTCCTCCAACGAGCCGCGCAAGAGGGGGCGCGTCGCATCCCCCGCAAGACGGCGCACAATCTCGTCCGCGCTGGCTGTCAGAGCCACCACCCATCCGTTCTCCCTCATCAGTTGGCGGTTGAGAGGGGACAAGACAATCCCGCCGCCTGTGGTAACCACTTGACAACGGTTTTTCAGTACCGATTGCAGGATCGCTGTCTCCCGCTGCCGAAAATAGTTTTCCCCTTCTTTTTCAAACAGCTCGCTGATCGGCCGGCCCTCTTCCGCCTCAATCCTCTGATCCGTATCCACCCATGTCCAGCCCATACGTTTGGCCAGCGATGCACCAACAGTGGATTTGCCTGTACCCATAAAGCCGATAACAATAATGTTTCTCTTGTCTGAGGCGAACATCCTCCACAACCTCTTTCTCGTCCATGCTTTCTGTCTCCGTTCTATTCTAACACGCGTCAGACATCGAGTAGGAGGGGGCGACTAACCCCCGTCCCCTCACCTATGAAAAAATGCAAGCCCTTCTCGAAAAAATTTCAACTCTACATGCAAAAAAGGCAATAATAAGCTAAACCGGGCCAATTCCGTTTTTTGACCCAGCCCTTTTTCTTGACCTGGCTTGCTTA